>CAUHLX010000107.1 GCA_959606705.1 uncultured Bacillota bacterium
GGCCGGATTACGCCCACCGGGGAATTGGCCGATCTGGCGGACTGCGACCTGGTGGTGGAAGCCGCTCTGGAAGTGGAAGAAATCAAAGGAAATATTTTTAAGCAGCTGGATGGTCTCTGCAAGGAGGCAACCATCCTGGCCAGCAACACCTCAAGCATCGCCATCACCAAGCTGGCGGCATTCGTGAGCAAGGAGCGGGCCAAACGGTTCATCGGAACTCATTTCAACTCGCCGGCCAGTGTCATGAAGCTGGTGGAGGTGGTTCCCGGATTGCTGACGGAGCAGGGAACCACGGAGGAGGTGACGGGACTTTTGCGGGAGATCGGCAAGGAGCCGGTGAAGGTAAAGGATGTGACGGGCTTTGCCTTAAACCGCATGTTCCACGTATTCTACGGCGAAGCCATGCGGCTGCTGGAGGAAGGAGTCGTGGACAGCCCCGAGGAAATCGACAAGATCTGCCTGTACGGCCTGGGACATCCGGTGGGCATCTGCAAGCTTCTGGACACCACGGGACACGACCTGAATCTGATGGTGGATGAAATACTGTTTGACGCTTACGGAGAACGGTTCCGGCCCAGTCCGGTACTGCAGAGGATGAAGGATTCCGGGATGCTGGGCAAAAAAAGCGGCACCGGGTTCTACGATTACACTGATAAAAAGTAAAGGGAGGCAGACCAGTGCAAGACGACAAAAAGATCACATCGAAAGAACTGCTCAACGACCTGGTGGCAAAACACTATGAAGGAGCTCTTTTGGCAAAGGCCGAAGGAAAACCGGTGGTGTGGGCTACCTCTATCTGTCCTCAGGAGCTGCTGGAAACCATGGATTTGGTGACCGTTTATCCTGAGAACCACGCCGCGGCCATCGGAGCGAGAAAGGGCGCGCTGGAATTCATCGAAAATTCGGAGGGCGCGGGCTATTCGGCGGACATCTGTTCCTACGCCCGGGTCAATATGGGCTACGCGGAGCTTCAGCATGCGGAAGCTCAGGACATCCCTCTTCCGGATCTGATTTTCTGCTGTTCCAACATCTGCAACACGGTGATTAAATGGTATGAAAACCTGGCAAAGAAGCTCCACATTCCCCTCATCATGTTTGACATGCCCTTCAACCACACTTACGACGTGCCTCAGCACAGTGTGAAGTATATGAGAGCGCAGATCGAATACGCCATCGCTCAGCTGGAGGACTTCACGAAGCGGAAATTCGATTACGATAAGTTCGGTGAAGTGATGGAGCTGTCCAATGCCACCTGCGAATGGTGGAAGAAAGCGACGGACTGGGCGAAGGTCACCCCTTCCCCCCTCAACGGATTCGACATGTTCAACTACATGGCCATGATCGTCTGCATGAGAGGAAACGAGGACGGGCACAAGCTATTCAAGCTGTGGCACGACGAGCTGGCGGCTAAGGCCGCGGCCGGAAAAGGACCTTGGAACTCGGCGGAAGAGCAGTATCGCATCATTTGGGATGGGATTGCCTGCTGGCCCCACTTGTCCACCACCTTTAAAGGACTGAAAAAATACGGAATCAACATGGTCACCTCCACCTATCCCGAGTCCTGGAACGTACGCTACGAGAAGAACGATCTGGACGGGATGGCCAGGGCTTACGCATCCAACTACGCCAACCGCAATCTGGATTACGACACGGAAAACATGAGCCGCCTGGTAACGGATTTCAACGTGGACGGAATCGTATACCATTCCAACCGGAGCTGCAAGCTGATGGATTTCCGGCAGTATGAAGTGCAGCGCAGGGTGGAAGCTATGACCGGAGTGCCTTCCGTGGTGTTTGACGGAGATCAGACCGACCCGCGGAATTTTTCGGAAGCGCAGTATGAAACCAGAATCCAGGCGTTGGTCGAGATGATGGAAAACAACAGGGAGGCAAGGAGGAAGGGCTGATGAGCGACTATAGAGAACTGATTAGAGAACTGGAAGAGGCGGCGCTGAATCCGGCGAAAACCGTTTCGTCTTCCATGAAAGAGACCGGAAGGGAAGCGGTCGGCTGTTTTCCCATCTACACTCCGGAAGAGATCATCTACGCCGCCGGTTATCTGCCGGTGGGGATGTGGGGCGGAAAGACGGAACTGAAGCTGGCGGATAAATATCTTCAGAGCTTCTGCTGTTCCATCATGCGATCCAACATCGAATACGGAATGAAGGGGACCTACGAAATGCTGTCAGGGGTCGTGATCCCCACCTTCTGCGACACGCTGAAATGCATTTGCGAGAATTGGAAGGTGGCGGTACCTCGGATCCCGGTGATTCCCGTGGTCTACCCGCAAAACCGTCGGCTGGACGCCGGCCTGGAATATTTGAAAGAGGAGCTGCGCCGGGTGAAGGGCGAGCTGGAGAAGCTTTCCGGCCGGACAATCACCGACGACCAGGTCACAAAAGCCTTCGAGCTTTATGAGGATTACCGGGCAGCCATGCGGGAATTCGTCCGCGTCGCCTCGGATTATCCGCAGACCATAGGGGCCAAAACCCGTCATTTGATCATTAAAGCGGGCCAGTTCCTGGAGAAAGTGGAATACGCGAAAAAGATCCGGGAGATCACGGAAGGGCTGAAATCTCAGGAGCCCGAGTCCTGGAGCGGAATCCGGGCGGTGGCCACGGGCCTGCTGGCGGAGCCGGTGGAGTTGCTTTCCATCTTCGATGAAAACGAGATTGCGCTGGCGGCCGACGATCTAGCTCAGGAATCCCGGCAGTTCCGCACACCCGCCAGGAAGGACGGCGATGTGTGGGAGCGTATGGCCGGCCGGTCTGCGGATCAGAGAGGCTGTACCTTCTATTATGAGGAGGAAAAGAGCAGAGGGAAAATGCTCATCGAGATGGTCCGGGAGAAGAAGGCGCAGGCGGTGATCGTGTTCATGATGAAGTTCTGCGATCCCGAGGAATTCGATTACCCCATTTACAAGGAAGAGCTGGAGGCGGCGGGGATTCCCATTCTATATCTGGAGATCGATCAGCAGCTGGATTCCTTTGAGCAGGTCCGCACACGGATCCAAAGCTTTGCCGAGATGCTGCTGTAACGGAAAAGGACAGGTAAAACAGAGAAAGGATAGATCGGGATGTATGCTGGAATTGACATAGGATCTTCTTCCTCCAAGGTGGCCATCGTGGACGAATCCGGGAAGCTGGCGGCGGTCAAGGTGGTCAACCTGGGAACCGGCACCTCCGGGAGCGACGAAGCGATGCGGCTGGCGCTTGAGGAAGCGGGCATCCGGAAAGAGGATCTGAACTATCTGGTGGCCACGGGCTACGGACGGGTCAACTACGAAGGCGCTGACAAGCAGATTACGGAGATCACTTGCCACGCGAAGGGAGTGTCCTTTCTGATGCCGGGGGTCACGACGATCATCGACATCGGGGGACAGGACGCCAAGGTGATCAAATTGGATGGCAAGGGCAAGGTCGCCAACTTTGTGATGAACGAAAAGTGTGCGGCGGGAACCGGCCGTTTTCTGGAAGTGATGGCCCGGGTGCTGGGCTGTGGAATCCATCAGCTTTCGGGGCTTGCGGATCAGTCCCGGAAGGAGGTGCCCATCAGCAGTGTGTGCACGGTGTTTGCGGAAAGCGAGGTCATTTCCAGGCTGGCGTCGGGAGAATCCATCCCCGACGTGGCAAAAGGAGCGCACACCGCCATTGCCAAACGGGTGGCGGGGATGTGCAATCGAGTGGGTTATGAGCCGGAAGTGGTGATGACCGGAGGAGTTGCGTTAAACGAGAACATGGTGAAATCCCTGAGTCAGGAGCTGAATGTGGGCGTCACGGCGGCGCCGCATCCACAGGCGGCGGGAGCCATCGGAGCGGCGATTTTCGCCTGGGAAAAAGGAAAGGAAGGAAAGTGAGAATGGAAGACAAAAAGGACTGGAAGAAGCTGTATCAGGAACGGCTGGTCAGTGCGGAGGAAGCGCTGAAGGCCATTAAGTCCGGGGACTTTGTGGTGCCGGCCCACGCGGCGGCGGAACCGCAGTATCTGATGAAGAAAATGGTGGAGCGGAAGGACGAGCTCACCGACGTTAAAATCGTGCAGGGCTTGAATCAGGGCGACGCGCCTTACGCCAAAGAAGAGTACCACGGACATTTCGACTGCTATAGCTTTTTCCTGGGAAAGGCCAACCGTCAAGCCGTGCGTCACGGCCGGGGAGAATTCGTTCCCATTCATTTCTATGCCCAGCCCAGGGCCTTTCGGGACGGGGTCATCCCCGTGGACGTGGCGCTGATCAGCTGCACGCCTCCCGATGAAAACGGTTACGTCAACATGGGGCTTTCCTGCGATCAGACCAGAGTCCTCGTGGAGAAGGCTGGGGTGGCCATCGCTCAGGTTAACGATCGGATGCCTCATACCTGTGGAGACACGCTGATCCACGTTTCGGAAATCGATTATTTCGTGGAGTACAGCGAGGAACCCATCCAAATTCCGCTGATCAGCAGCGACGATCCGGTAGCGGAGAAAATCGGCAGGAACATCGCTTCCATGATCAAGGATGGTGACACGCTGCAGATGGGACAGGGCAACGTCCCCAATGCGATCTTGAAGTTCCTGGCGGACAAGAAGGATCTGGGGATTCACACCGAGGTATTCTCCAACAATTTGATTCCCCTGATCGAGGCTGGCGTGGTAAACTGTAAGGCGAAGACCGTCAACAACGGCAAGATTGTGGCTACATTTATTCAGGGCACCCGCGAGCTGTACGATTACGTGGACAATAATCCTATGATCCTGATGAAGCCGGTGGACTACACCAACGACGTAGGGGTGATCGCTCAGAACGACAACATGGTGGCCATCAACTCCGCCCTGGAAGTGGACCTGATGGGCCAGGTGGTGGCGGATTCCATCGGACACAAGGTGTTCAGCGGAGTGGGCGGCCAGCTGGACTTCCTCCGCGGAGCGGAACAGTCCAAAGGCGGGCGGCCGATCATCGCACTTCCGGCCACCGCGAAAAACGGAACCATTTCCAGAATCGTGGCCGTGCTGAAACCGGGAACCCCGGTGACCACCACCAGACAGGACGTTCATTATGTGGTGACCGAATACGGAGTGGCTTCCCTGTTTGGGAAATCCATCCGGGAACGGGCCAAGGCCTTGATCGCCATCGCGGCACCCGAGTTTAGAGAGCAGCTGGAGATCGATTTCCGGAACTATTATGACAGCATGGCGGACGAAAGCCATGGAGCATAGGAATCAAGGCATCCGATAAAAAGCAAGCATGGAAAACATCACACTTATACGGAACAAAACCGGCATCCCGATGCCGGTTTTGTTCCGTATGTATGTATGTAAATTGAGGAGAGGAGAAATTGCGGCAAGGCCGTCTCCCAACTAATGAATAATGCATATTTCATGCCAAGCTCGGCAGACCATTGCCCATGGGTAAATTCGCGGGAAACCTCGTAAGGCTTTCTTAAAACCGCGAAATTTCCGGGGAAATAAGAACAAAGAATCGATGCGAAACGGCATCAAAACACAAAAAGCATCAGGATTTTTCTCCAAAAACAGGGCTCTGGCAAAGCTGGCAGCGTGGCATATATATTGCATTGTTTTAAAGGAGTCAGGCACTGAAGAAAACAATGCCGACCAATGAAATCGAGCAAGGAGGATTGGACATGCTGAAAGGAATCATCGCACCGAATCTGACGTTCTTTCACGAGGATGGCAGCGTGGATTTGGAAAAGTGCCGGGAGCACATGGATTGGATGCTGGGAAAGGGTGTCAACGGGCTGTTTGTTACGGGAACCTACGGCTCGGGATACCTGATGAGCTTGGAGGAGAGACTGCAGGTCTTTCGAATCGCCGGAGAGGTGGCCGGAGGACATGAGAACGCCTTCGTCATCGCGCACACCGGCTGTCCCGATACGGCGTCTTCCGTTTTTCTGGCGCGGGAGGCCGAACGAATGGGTTTGGACGCGGTCAGCGCCATCGCTCCCTACAATTACAAATACACGGAAGAAGAGCTGCTCCATTTTTACGGAACGCTGGCCGAGAGCTGTTCCCTTCCGGTATTCGCCTACAACAACCCGGAGATCACGGGGAAACCCATCACCCCGGCGATGCTCCGAAAACTGAAGGCGGCGGGAATTGCCGGAATTAAGGACAGCGCCATCGATTTGAAGCTGGCGGGGACCGTTTACAACGAGAATGGCTTGGGAGGCGAGTCTTTTCAGTATATCACCGGAACCACCACAGGCTGGCTGGTTTTGAATAAAATCGGAGTGGACACGATGATTGCGGGCATGAATAACTACGCGCCGGAGGTGGTCGCCGCGCTTTACCGGCTTTCCCGGTCGGACGAGAAGAAGGCCATGGAGGCCTACCGGATTTCCACGGAGCTGGACCGGGTGGTCAAGGTGGGAAACAGCTTGATGTCCTGTCATCTGGCTCTGATCGCCAGAGGCTTCGACTCCGGATATCTGCGGCGTCCCTTGTCTCTGAATCGGGAGGCTTATACCGGAAAAATCGGGGAGATGAAAACGGCCATTGAGGAAGCGCTGGCAAAGCTCAGCACGCTTTAAACGCGGTTCGCGGGGAGGAAAGAGGGTGAAGGGCAATGAGTTTGTTCTATTTTGATTCGGGGACCAGCAATACCCGAGGCTCCCTTATACGGGACGGGGCGGTGGTTCACAGCGGGAAGAAAGCGGTGGGTTCCAAGGATGTTTCGATTTCAGGAGACCGGGAGGTCCTGATTCGAGGGCTCAAGGAGCTGTACGATCAGGTGCTCGCCGAGGCGGGAGAGCCGGACCGGGCGGTGGAGGCGATTTACGCCTCGGGAATGATTACCAGTCCTTATGGTCTGCGGGAGGTTCCTCATCTGCTGCTTCCTTTGGACGCCCAAAAGCTGAGGGAGGGAATGGTGCCTTTCTTTGAGGATCGATACTTTGACCGGTGGATTCATCTCATTCCCGGGGCCAAGACCAGGGCGGCGGCCCGGTCTTTTTCCGAGATCGAAGAGGTGAACAACACCAGGGGCGAGGAAATTGAGACCTTGGGAATCTGTGGAGAGCTCCCGGAGGAATGGCGAAAGGAAGGCTGCGTCGTGCTGTTTCCCGGCTCTCACACCCACGGACTGCTGGTGGAAGGCGAGGCGATCGTCGATATTCTATCCAATTTTTCGGGGGAACTGTTCCACGCGTTGACCAGTGCCACGATCCTGGCGTCGGAAACCGCGGCAGAAGCCGTGGAATCGCCTGCGGCCGGTGAGGCCGCGGACTTTGACCCGCTGCGGTACGGCTGCGAAGCACTGCGGGAGCTGGGCATTGCGCGAGCGATCTATGTGATTCACGCCAGCAGGATGTTTCGGGTGGGCAGCAATTCTCAGCGGAGGGATTGCCTCAGCGGAATGATTGCCGGAGCGGTGGTTCAGTCGCTGGCGCTCCATCAAAAGCGAAGGTGGAAGGAGCTTTGCCGGGTGGCTGTCTACGGGAAAGAGGATACCGTGAAGGCCTATCGAACCGCGCTGGAGGTGTTTCTTCCGGAGGCGGAACGGCTGGAGTTTTTCGTGGAGGATTCCCCCGAATCCTTGGCGGTGAGGGGATTGCTTCGGATGCTGAACAGGGAAGGAGACAGGTGTTAGGATGCGCAAGGTATTGATTACCTCCCGGTCCTTCGGACAGCTCAGTCCGGAACCGGAGGAAATTTTGAAGGCGGCGGGATTTACGCCGGAATATTACAATGATTCGTTTCAGGAGGAGGTCTTTCGGGAACGGCTGGCGGACTGCGACGCGTTGATCATCGGCGCCCATCCTCTGTCAGAGGCGGCGGTTCAGGGAGCGCCGAAGCTGAAAATCGTCAGCAAGCATGGAGCGGGATTGGACAACATCGATTTGGAGATGACCGGACGTTATGGAATTCGAGTGACCCGGGTGCCGGGGGTCAACGCCGGAGCGGTGGCGGATCTCACGTTTTCACTGATGCTGGATATTTCCAGGAAGGTTTCCCTGGCCGCCAGTCAGGTGCGTCAGGGAGAATGGAAGCGCGTCACCGGGGTCGACGTTCATGGAAAGAGTTTATCGGTCATCGGATTTGGAGAGATCGGGAAAAACGTGGCTCGGCGAGCCAGGGGATTTTCCATGAAGGTGCTGGCCTACGATCCGTTTCTCAAGGAGCTTCCCGCCGAATTTGCGGAGTGGATGAAGCTGGTCTCCTTTGAGGAGGCGCTGGCCGAGGGGGATTTTCTGTCGATTCACGTTCCCTTGACCAAGGAGACCAGAGGACTCATCGGTGGGGAGGAGTTGAAAAAAACGAAAGCCGGCAGCTTTATCATCAATACGTCCAGAGGCGGGATCGTGGATGAGGCGGCGCTCTATCGGTCGTTGAAGGAAGGGCATACGGCGGGGGCGGGCCTGGACGTTCTGGAGCAGGAGCCTCCACAGGGGGAAAATCCTCTCTTGAAGCTGGACTGTGTCACGGTAACCCCCCATATGGGAATGTACTCTTTTGAAGCCATCAATGCCGTAAGCTTGATTGCGGCCCGGCAGGTGGCGGATTTTTTCAAGGAAGAAGGAGGAGGGGACGATGAAGATCAGAGAAATTAACACGTATCTGGTAAGGCCTCGCTGGTGTTTTGTGGAGATCCTTACGGATGAGGGTCTCTCCGGCTGGGGAGAACCGGTGCTGGAGGGCCGGGCGGGCACGGTTCGGGCCTGCGTGGAGGAAATGAAAAGCTACCTTCTGGGGCAGGATCCCATGCGCATCGAAGATCTGTGGAACCAGCTTTACCGCGGTGGCTTTTACCGCGGCGGCGGCGTGATGATGAGTGCGCTGGCGGGAATCGATCAGGCGCTTTGGGACATCAAAG
>CAUHLX010000108.1 GCA_959606705.1 uncultured Bacillota bacterium
CGTGACCACCCATGGAGTGAGCGTGAAGGTGGTGGATCTCAGCGGAGGAGCGATCGAGGGTGCGCAGGTGATGCTGAAGCCGGAAGGCTCCCAAGGCTGGACGCTCTGCGGTACCACTCGGATGGACGGAACGGCGGTTATCGACGAAGTACCGGAAGGCACGGTGACGGTGTCGGCTCTGGCGGCGGGTTATGTCCCGGAGGCCGGGCTGTCGGTGCGGGTACCGGAAGACACCGGCGGACAAGGGGTGATCGTTACCTTGACGGGAATTGCGGTGACGCCGGAGGCCATAGAGACTACCTACGGAGGGATCGTGAAGAATCCGTCGGGTGAGGCGATCGCCGGGGCGAGCGTGCGCCTGACGAGTGAGAACGGAGGAAGGAATTTTGCGGCAGTCAGCGAAGGGGACGGAAGCTTTGTTCTCATGGGAGTGCCGGAAGGAAAATACGGATTGAGCGTGGAAGCATCGGGCTACTGGCCCTATGACGGCGGAGTGTCGGTGCGTGGAAGCGAGGGGGATGCGGAGCATGAAATCATGTTGTGGCCGCTTTCCGAAAGCTATGAAATCAGTGGGAGGGTAAAGGGCTACCCGGGAATGGCGGCGGAAGCACTGGTGGGAATTCCGGTGGAGCTGACGGTGTCGGGAACGGCTGTGGCCGCGGGAAGCGCGCGGACTGGAACAGACGGAAGCTTCCGGTTTACGGGGGTGCCGTCGGGAGCATACCGTGTACGGATACCGGAGACGGCAGCTTACCAAACCGCTGAGGTCCCCGTAACCGTCAGCGGTGGCGGAGTGACGGGAATGAGCATCGAGCTGACGAAGAAACCGGTGAGCACGGTGCGGCCGGGTACCCCGCAGAACCTGCTGCTGACAGGAGGCGGAGTGACTGAGTCCGTGCTGAGCATTTTATCGAAATGGGAGGCGCCCGTCAGCGGCGGGCCGGTGGAGGATTATGTGGTGACCATCTCCTGGACCGATCCGGATACCATGAGAAATTACCGCCTGGAAGCGCCGGTCAGTTTAATCAACGAGCCGGGCGACATCGAGGTGGAAATCTCCGGCAAGCCGGAATCCAAGGTGTACCGAATGACGTATAAGGAAGGGATGAACTCCGGCCTGATCATGGCAAGAGCGAAAGCGATTTCCATGGAAGCATCGCCGGAAGAAGTGACGCGAATCGTGCTGAAAGGGACGCTGCGCGGAAGACTGGCGCTGACGGAAGCGGAGCCGGAGAATGTGCTGACGGAGAGCGGCGGCCGCTGGGAAGCGACGGATGAAACAAAGCCGGAGCAGATTGAAGCGGATGGGGCGCCGCCAGAAGCATCGACCCCGGCGGAACCGGAGAATGAGCTTGAAAAGCCGGAAGAGTCGGAGAAGCAGCCGGAAGTACCCGGCCAGTCCACGGAGACTTGGATTGATCCGGAGGGCGAGGGAGAAAATCCGGAAAAGCCGGAAGAGTCGGAGCCACCGGAATCGTCCACGGAATCCGGAGTAAAACCGGAAGAGGTGGAGGAGAGTACATCTGTGCCGGCAGAGACCACCGATGGAGCGCTTGAGGCGCTGACGCAAATTCCCAGCCTGCTGATGAGCTTCCCGGTGGAGCGGACGGAGACCCATACCAGTTATCCCCGCTTGGTGATCGACAGCGGCGTGCTGGGTCAGGCGCTGAAATATGATGTGGAATACACGGTGAGCGTGCGCGCGGAGAACGCGGCGGGAGCTTCGGGAAAAACGACGGCGCGAATCATCCTGACCAGGGGAGTGTTCGACGTTCCCGCGGGCAGGGAATTGCTGACGCCCGTTCCGGAACGCTTCGGCGGCGGAACGGCGGTGTGGAGCGATCCCAACGGAGCCTCCACGGGCGCTGCCTACACGGTACGGCTGTACCGCAACGGCAGTTTCCTAAAAGCGGTGGAGGTTTCAGGAGACACGTCGGTGCCGCTGTCGGGTTCCATCACGGAAACCGGGAGCTATACGTTCACGGTGATCGCCAAGGGAGACGGAACGACGGTCTTTGACAGCGAAGAATCAGCGGAGAGTCCGGTTTACGGCTATACCAAGCCCAGCGGCGGCGGAGACGACGTCGGTGGAGGCGGTGGAGGCGGTGGAGGCGGAGGTGGCGGTGGCGCCATCGAACCCGACGTGCCGGACGTGCCTGCACCTGTGCCGGGAGAAGGAACCGTATCCGGTTCGGCGCTGAAAGACAGCGGAATCCTGGCGGTCAAAGACAAGAATACCAACATTACCATTATCTTTGATGAAAATGCGACGGAGGACCTCCGCAATCAAGCCCAGGACGATGAAGTTAAGATCATCGCCAGGGCGGAGACCGCTGTGAGCTCGGAGCTTGCGGGAAGCCAACGGCCAGCCTATCACATTTCCGTGGAAATCGGAGGGAAGCCGGTGAGTACCTTCGAGGGCAAGGTCTACGTGAAGATTCCTTATGAGTTAAAAGCCGGAGAAGACGCCGGCGCTGTGACGGTTTACTATCAAAACAGCGATGGAAGTCTAACGGCCATTCCCAGCAGCTGCTACGACGGTCAGGAGCGAACCGTGGAGTTTATCGCGGACCATCTGCGGACCTGTGTGATCGGTTATACGCCGAAGCGTTTCCCGGATGTGGAATGGTCGGCGGAAGGACTGCCTCACTGGGCCAAGGATTCCATCACCTTCCTGTCGGCCCGCGGTGTGATCAGCGGACAGCCAGACGGGCTGTTCGAACCGGACGGTCAAACCAGCCGGGCGCAGTTCGTGCGTCTGCTGGCGGCCATCGCCGGGGCGGACGTATCGAGCTGCGGCGGAGAAAGCAAATTTGCGGATGTGCCGGAGTACGAGTGGTATACCCCGTATGTAAACTGGGCGGCGGCTCAGGGACTGGTATCCGGAACCGGAGAAGGGATCTTTGATCCGGATGCTCCGGTAAACCGGGAACAGATGGCGGTGTTCCTGGAACGGTTCTCCAAATACCTGGGCTTTGCGCTGTCGAAGGAGGAAGCGGAAAAGAGCTTTGCGGACAGCTGGGAAATCTCCTCATACGCGGCGGACGCGGTGCGTGCGGTGCAGAGGGCGGGAATCATCAGCGGAACGCCGGAAGGGACCTTCGCACCGCTTAACAGCGCCACCCGCGGAGAAGCGGCGAGAATGCTGACGGTCTTTGTAGAAGAATACGTAAAGAGCGGCGAGAAGCCGGAGTGGAAGCAAATGCAGGCGGAGACGGCGGAATAACGGCCGCAGAGCTTGGGAGCGGACCCGGAAAGAGAGCTTTGGAAGTGAGAAGGATGGGACGGAAGATGGAATGGAAGGAAGAACAGGTGGTGAAAAAAACACCGGAAGGCGGGGTGGTGCGTTTTGTAAAGAGCACACCCCTGAACCCGCACCGTCGGGTCCTGCGCTGGCTGCGCATCGTCCTGATCACGTCAGCGGCGGTATTCCTGCTCTGTCTGCTGATGATGATCTCGGACTCCGGAGGAGCGAGAGGTGAGGAGCTTTCGGAAAAGACAACGCTGTCGGTGGAAACGGAAGGAGCACTCATCGTATTTGACGAGAAAGCGACGGCCAGCTTGAAGGAGGCGGCGGGAAGGCGCGGCTTGACCGTGCGTTTGAATAAGGAGACGGCGCTTGAAGGACGGGAGAAATATCGTTTGGAGATTCGAGCGGGAACCGAAGCCTTGACCACCATTGGAGAGGGTAAGCTGTTTGTGCGGCTGCCTTATGTTCCGGAGAGCGGAGCGGAAGAAAACACCATCATAGCGCTGGTGCGAGCGCAATCCGCTTCGGAGCCGGCGCCGGCGGCTGCCGGAATTTATCGCCCTCGGCAAGGAACGGTGGATTTCATCGTTTCGGACTTGTTTACGGAATGTGAAGTGGGAACGAGGACAAAATATTACGGTGACGTGGAGGAGACGGCGGAAGGATTGCCGCACTGGGCACGAGATTCCATCGTTTTCCTGGCGGCTCGAGAGGTGATCGACGGTCAGCCGGACGGAAGCTTCGACCCGGAGGGAAAGACCACGCGAGCTCAGCTGATGAAGCTGCTGTTCACCCTAGCGGGAGAGAAGGTATCGGACTATCGGAGCGCGCCTCAAGAGGCGATTTCGGAGGCGCTGGCGGGAGCCTGGGCGGCGGGAACGAAGGCGGAGCTGGAGCGCGCGGTGAGCGAGGTAAACGCCCGTTACGGGATTGAGGGGACGGGGACCTCGTTTGCCGACGTACCGTATTACGAGTGGTACGCGCCTTACGTGAATTGGGCGGTGGAAAAGAAGATCGCCTCCGGGGTCACGCCGGAGTTTTTCGACCCGGAGGGAGAAGTGAGCCGTCAGCAGGCGGCGGTGTTTTTAAAGCGATTTGTCTACGAACTGGATTTTTTACTGCCGAAACAGACAGAGGAAACCATGTTTTCGGACCAGGAGGCCATCGAGTTTTACGCCAGGGACGCGGTGAAGGAGCTGCGGATGGCAGGAATCATCGGAGGCCGGGAGGATGGAAGCTTCGATCCGAATGCGGGAGTGACCAGAGGGGAAATCTGCCGGATGCTGGAGATTCTCACGAAGGAATACGTGACCGCTTCGGAAGTATCGAGATGGTTTGTAGTGGAACTGTAAAAGAAAACGGAGGAGGAAAGAGAAATGGTCGGGAGAGCTAGGGTACCGGAGCTTACCACGAGACTGCGTAGATACCGCAAGACGATGCGGATGACGCAGCAGGAGGTGGCGGACCGAATCGGCGTACAGCGTTCCACCTATTCCAGATACGAGGAAGGTTCGAACCATCCCAGTTGGAAGGTCCTTATGAAGCTGGCGGATCTGTATGAGGTGTCCATGGATGAATTGGTGGGACGCGAGGTGAAAAACGAAGAAGATCCGGCGGCAGAGACCACGGAAAGGAACGCGCGGCAGGAAGAGGCAGTCCGGGAACAAGCGGCCAGCCCGGAAGAAGCGGTTCCCTCAAAAGAGAGCGGGGAAAGGAGGCCGGAGCAGCGGGAAAAAGCGCTTACGGCAAGAACCGCCGTAGGGGCGGAGGAAATCCAGAGAATCCTGTCGCTGTTTTGGACTGCCAATGATTACGCCAGAGAAGCGGCTCTTCTGATTCTGGAAAACGGGCAGAGAGATGCCGATGCGAATTAGAAAGGGCCAATGAATCCTACGAAAAGTCTCATGGTTTCCTAGCGGTAACTACGGCACAATTAAGTGCTTTCTTTACAAATTTCCCCCGTCATTTTATCATGAGAATATCCAACGAAAGAGACGGAAGCAATGGAGTGAGTGAAGGAGAGGACATCATGGAGCAGTCAGAACGGCTGGAATATTTGATTGGGCGATTGTTGGGGGAACGGCCGCAATACCGGGAGGTGGGGCTCCCGGAAGGGACGGCGGAACGGAAACGGCTCTTCCGTTCGCTGGTGAACCTTCGTCCCCCATGGCCCGCGGATGAAGAGTTTCTGCGGATTCAGGACGATTATCTTACGGAGGAGACCAAAAGGAAGGGCCTTACGGAGCTGTCCGACCTCACGCCGATGGAGAAGGGCATCTATCTTTGGAAGGGGGACATTACCACTCTGCGGGCGGATGCCATCGTAAACGCCGCCAACAGTCAGCTGCTGGGCTGTTTTGTTCCCTGTCACGGATGCATCGACAACGCCATTCACACCAGCGCCGGAATCCAGCTTCGGCTGGCCTGTGCGCGCATCATGGAACGGCAGTTGGGTGACGAGCCCACGGGAACGGCGAAGATCACCTCGGCCTACAACCTGCCATGCAAATACGTGCTCCATACCGTGGGACCCATCATCCGAGGAATTCCCACGGAGGAACAGGAAGGGCAGCTTGCGGACTGTTACCGTTCCTGTCTGGAGCTGGCGGAGGAAAACGGCGTGAGCTCCATTGCCTTCTGCTGTATTTCCACCGGGGAGTTCCATTTTCCAAATGAGAGAGCGGCGGAGATCGCTGTGAGGACCGTTTCCCATTTCAAGGAGCGGAGACAGAGTGAAATGAAGGTGATATTCAATGTTTTCAAGGGAGAGGATTATGAAATCTACGCCAGAATACTGGGAGCGGATTGAAGCGCTGAGGAGCGCCCTGAAAGAAGCGGAGGCCGTGATCATCGGCGGAGGAGCCGGCCTGTCCGCGTCGGCGGGGCTGACCTATTCTGGAAAACGGTTTGAAGATCACTTCGGGGACTTCATCGAAGCCTATCACTTTCCGGACATGTATTCGGCCGGCTTTTATCCCTTTCCCACGCCGGAAGAATACTGGGCTTATTGGAGCCGTCATATATACTACAATCGTTACGACGTGCCTCCCGGAAGGGTTTATACCGATCTGGAGGAGCTGGTCCGCGGCCGGGATTATTTTGTGATCACCACCAATGTGGATCACCAGTTTCAGCTTGCGGGCTTCGAGAAGGAGCGGCTGTTTTACACACAGGGGGATTACGGACTTTGGCAGTGCTCCCGGGCTTGTCATCAAAAGACTTACGACAACGAGGCAACGGTGCGCCGCATGCTGGCGGAGCAGAAGGAAATGCGAATTCCTAGGGAACTGGTGCCTTTCTGTCCGGTTTGCGGAAGCCCCATGTCCATGAATTTGAGAAGCGACGCCACCTTTGTGGAAGATGAGGGCTGGCATGCGGCGCAGAGAAGATATGAAGCGTTCCTCCGCCGATGCGGCGGCAGCGTGCTGTTTCTGGAACTGGGAGTCGGAGGGAACACCCCGGGAATCATCAAGTACCCGTTTTGGCAGATGGCGGCTCAAAACCCCCGGGCGGTGTACGCGTGCGTCAACCGGGGAGAAGCCGTGTGTCCTCCGGCAATCCGGACTCGCTCGATTCTCATCGACGAGGACATCGGCACCGTTCTCGGACAGCTGCGGTGCCCCTCGCCAAACGGTGAGGAATCGCTCTCCGGAGGCCGGAAAAACGGAGATTGTGACGCGGACTAGATCAGCTGGTCCTCCGGAAAACCCAGCTCTAACAGCAGTTTTTTTGAGATGCGGACTCCGGTGGTGACCATCTCTTCCAGCTCATCGGCGAAGCCCCGAACATCGCCGTGCCGAAGCAGTTCCCCAAACCGGGCGGCATAGGCTTCGTAGAAATGCTCGGTTTTCGAATTTTGACACAGCCGATGCAGAGCGTGTCCCCACAGCAGCAGCTGATAGAGCTGACGGTACACCTCTCGGATAAAAGCGGATGAGCTGTGCTCTCCGATGAACCGAAGGCAGGTTCCGGCTAGCAGAATTGACACGCCGCCTTCCGTAAGCTGCTTGATTTCTTGATCCAGAGCCCGAAGGTTCCGGCCATCCTGCGGGGACAAGGTGTGTATCGCCACGTTTTTACAGGTCAGCGCACTGATTTGCAGCGCCTGTAAGTATAAGAGGAGACTTTTACGGATCTTCAGGTGAGAGAAATTGGGAGGAGACGTACTGCGGCCGGAAATCACCTTGGTTCCTACGCCGTTTCGCGTTTCGGTAACGCGGAGGTCTCCTAAAAGCTCCAGCGTGCGCCGCATGGTGATCAGAGAGACACCGTATTCCTCGGCCAGCGATCGGCAGGAAGGCAAAAATTCCCCCGGTTTATAAAGCTGTGCGTCAATTTTGCCCATCATTTCAGCGGCCAGGGTATAACAAAGCTGGGGATGCTCCCGATAGATCTGCCATTGAAAGGGAAGCTGCTCCGTCCGGCGCTTCTCGTCCGAATCAGCGGGCAAGCCTTCGAAAAACATTTGCTTCACGCCGCTGTTGAGCTCCCGCAGCGCTTCCTCCGCCTGCTCCGCATTCCCCCCTTCGGCGAGAGTCAATATCCGTTCGATGTGGATTACGGTGGGATCGCTCCCTTCGTCATAGGGGACGGGCCGCCGCAGAGAGGAGGTCCGAAAGTAACGAACGATCTCCCAGCTCAGGTTGAGCGCCAAGGTGTTGTTCAAAGCTTCCATGGTCTTTGAGTAAAACTTGATGATCCGTTTTGCCGGATGTCCTTTCATCTTTTTCAGCTGAGCCCGAATTTGTTTGACGGAAGCCGGACTTTGCAGCCGTAAGGAGCTGAGAACGAGAGGACGGAACAGAATCTCATAGGATTCGCAGAGGTCGATCATCCCTTCCGTTCGGGAAAGGACGGAGGCCTGATCCTGCCGCTCCTCCCGTTCCTCCGGCCGGTAGATTACGATGCTGGATTTGCGTTCCGTGGTTTCGACGTAGCCTTCCTCCCGCATTTTGGAAAACGCGGCGCGAACGGTCAGTGCGCTGATCTGAAACTGCCGGCAGGTATAGTTGATGGAGGGCAGCCGATCCCCGTACTCAAAATAGCCGAACCGAATGCGGGAAGTGAAATAGTCATAGATGATTTCCGTCATGCTGCTAGGTTGCATCGCCATTCCTCCCTTCCTGTTTGCTTTTCTCATTTTACCATAGTTTGATCTGGGATTCCAGAAATCCGTCTTTGTCCCAATATGGGAACGGGAAAGGATTCATTGCATTTTTTAAGGAGATCGGCTATAATAAACTGATAATGAAATGAGCAAGGCTGAGGGAGGAAGAACCCCGTGAAAAGATTCTCGGGAGGATCCTGCGATTGAGGAGACACAGCGAAATGTCGGATAAGAAGGAGAAGGCCGCAGTCGAGCGGATGGAAGGGCAGAACGCGGCAAATTATGAGTACGGCACATTGATGCGGCTTTTGGAGGTCAGTGTCAGCAAGCATTTGCTGGACGGACATTTCACGCTCATCTGGGCGAACGACTTTTTTTATG
>CAUHLX010000109.1 GCA_959606705.1 uncultured Bacillota bacterium
GCGGTGAATGAATACGGAGAAAGTCCCTATTCCACACAGGCCATCGGCGCCCTGGATCTGAACATCGACACGGACGGAGACGGGGAAGCGGATCAAAATGTGGATATTAACGGAGACGGGAACGCGGACATCCCCGATTTGGGTGAGGCCGGCGGCGGAACCGTCGTCGTCCCCGAGGTGAGCGAAGCACCCAGCGGCCTGTCGGCCACTGTGGCCGCTCCGGCTGATCCCGCCGCTCCCGTTCTTGAAACACCGGCGGAGCCTCAGTCTCAGCAGCCCTCCGCACCGGAGCAGACCGGTACTTCCGATGCCAACACCACGACGAACGGAGAGTCCGGAGCCGACGCTGAATCCGGAGAGACGCCCGGTACCGAAGCGGGAGCCGGAGGAACACCTGGCACCGAGACGGTTCCCGGAGGCGAACCCGGCGCTCAAGACGGAAGCGAACCCGCTTCCGACACTCCGGAGAGCGGCTTGACCGGCATGCTGATCAGCGATATGAGTCCGGCGGTGACCGGACTGTACGCGGCGGCGGCAGATGGCTGGACGGTGGATTTAACCTGGAACGCTCCCACGGGAGCCGGTTCCCAAACCGTCAGCGAATATAAGATTTATGTCAATGGTCAGGAGCAGGGGACCGTTTCGGAAACCGCGGGAAGCTTTGCGGCGGTGCAAGGCGAAACCTATCTGATCGCGGTGAGCGCGGTGAACGCGGCAGGCGAAAGCGCCCAGTCCGAGCCCGTGACCATCACGGTGGAAGATGAGAGCAGCACCTCCGCGCCCGCGGATGTGCCGGCAGCCCCCACCGGACTGAACGCCGCGGTCAGCGGCGGAGCGGTGGTCGTGACCTGGACCAGGCCTGCCGGCGAACTCACCGGACAGATCCTGTTCCTGGAAAACGGCGGCAGCACGGATGAAATTCCGCTGGCTGCCGATGCGGAACGCTATCAGTTTGACGGAATCGCGGGCCAAACCTATACCATTTCGGTACGGGGGTCAAACGCGGCCGGAAACGGCTCCGTCAGCAGCAAAATCAACGTGACCATGGAATCCGCTCCGGCGGTGGTGACCAGTCCCTTCGCCCCCACGGGTTTGAAGGCGGTAGCGGCGACGGACGGAAGCATCACCCTGAGCTGGACCGCTCCGGAAAACGACGGCGGCAGTCCGATCACCGGCTATGTGATCTACAAAGACGGAGAGAAGCTGGACCAGACAGGAACGGAAACCGTGTTTACTTTTGAAGGAACCACCGAGAGCGCCGTGATGGCGGTGGCCGCGGTGAATGAAAAGGGAGAAGGAGCTCGTTCCGCCACGGTGGTGGCCCGGACGGATCTGAATGTGGACAGCGACGGAGACGGGAAAGAAGATACCAATATAGACGTAAACGGGAACGGCCAAGTGGATCGTCCCACTGCCAATCCGGATGGAGATCCGGAGGTGATCGCGCCTTATGCGCCGGGCAAACCCTCTTACGTTTCCCACAACGAGGCCCAGACCATCAAGTTCAGCTGGACCGCTCCGGAAAACGACGGCGGCAGCCCGATCCTGGCGTATCACGTATACGTGACAGCGGGAGAGAGCACCACGGAACACACCGTGTCTCCGGCGGCCCTGACCTGGACCCTGACCAACGCGGATGCCAACATCCGTTATCAGATACAGGTTGCGGCGGAAAATGAAAAAGGCATCGGCGGAAAGTCCGCCGTGGTGACGGCCAAGCTGACCATGAACGTGGACAGCGACGGAGACGGCGTGGCGGACAGCAATCCGGACAGCGACGGAAACGGCGTACTGGATACGGATGAAGAGGCCTCGAAGATGAAGATCGAGGGAACTGTCGTGCAGAACGATAAAATTAAATTGGACACGGAAGTCGTGCTTTACGACGAGTACGGCGTGGAGGTGGAACGGAAGATTATCCCCGCGAATTCCGACGGAAGCTTCTCCTTTGAGATGGAGGTCAAGGCAGGACCTCAAAACCTCAGGGCGCGCAGCGGCGAAATACAGAGCGGCTGCAGCATCGAGGTGATGCGTAAGAATTCCACGGTCACCGTGGTGGATGAGATTCCGGTGACGACGGGAGCCATTCAAATCCCGGAAGGTCTGGTCATCTATCAGGGCGACGTGGATCAGAATGGCCGCGTAAACTCAATGGACGCGACTCATTTCCGCAATAAAATCAAGACGCAGGATATGATTTACGACATCAACGGAGACGGGATGCTGAACACTCTGGATGTGTCGATGATCCGCGATTACAGCGGAGGGACCAACATCAAAAAATCATTTTCCGATCTGAAGGGCAACTGAGGGAACGGGAAAACAGTCTGAAAGAAAAAGAAGTTTGAGGAGGCTGTAATGGCAATCAAAGGAAAACAAGTGCTGTGCATTCTAATCGCGATCATGCTGTGCTTCCCTCTGCTGGCCGCGCCGCTCCCGGCATTCGCCGCGGAGCCGGCGCCGGACGCGGAGCCGATGGCGGCAGCGGACGAGACGACGCCGGAAGATCCGCCGATCATGTATGTGGACAAGAACTTTGAAATCCCGGTGGATTTTCAGGGAATGATTCTGAGATATGAGGAAGTGGAGGGAAGCGACGATCTGATCTCAATCTCCGTCAGCGAAATCAATCTGCCGGAGGCGAATCAGTACTCGATCCGTTTGAAATTTGACAACGAGTACGTGCACCATGTGAGAAAGAGCGGGGCGGAGATCACCAATGGCAAGCCGTCTTTCAACTGGGCGCTGATGCCGGCGGGCCTTCTGAAAGAAGGAGAAAATTCGGAATTCTTCGGGATGCCCATCGGCGGCGGCAGCGGACTCTTCAATGTGGAGCCCCTTTCTAAGATGAGCAACGAGCCGAATTACTCGGAGTATCCCAGCGAAGACTGGCGCGTTCCCTTCATCCACGCGGATATTTTTTATTCAGTGGTGGGGGATATTTCCACCAACGATTTCTACGGGCAGTCGGATAACCCGGCCAACTTCATTTCCCCGAAGAATGTGGAGCTGCCGCTGTACTCTCTGTACTTCAAAATGCAGAACAACCACGCCAGATCGGAGATGACCCGAGAGACCATCCAGATGTACTGCAAGCCGAAGGAAAATGAGCTGCTGCTCACAGGAGCCGGTTCCATGGCTTCCGGCGTGTTTCCGGCCCCGCTCTACATGGTGAATTTCCCCGATCCCGCTCCGGTGCCCGAGGTGACCTACCCCGTGAGCTTCACGGTAAAGGATACCAGCGGCAGTGCGGTGGAAGGGGCCAAGATCACCCTCATCCCCAGTGGCGGTGCGGTGAGCGTAGCGACCCTCACCACGGACGCGCAGGGAAAGGCGTCCAAAGAGCTGGCGGACGGAACCTATACGGCCAAGGTGACCAAGACCGGGATGATTACACCCGATTCGCTTAGCTTCACCGTGAGCGGTACGGCACTGGCCGTGCCGGAGATCACCATGGAAATTTCCGACACCCCCGGCGTGGACAACGCCGACATACCTAAGATCGCGGTATCCGCTCCGACGGTGAGCAACCAGTATGGCAGCAGCGCCACGGTGAGTGTCAGCGCCAGCATCAATGACGAAGGCAAGCTGAGCTACCAGTGGTATCAGGCCCCCTCATCGGCCGCCATTGCGGAAGGGGGAACCAAGCTGGCCGGAGCGGTACATACCGCCTACGCCACCGATCCCATTAAAGAGGTGGGAACCAGGAAATACTACTGCGTGGTCACCAACACCAACGACACACTGACGAATCCCGAATCCCGGACGACAGCCCAGGCGATCTCGCCGCTGATTACGGTGAACACTACGGCGGCGGCCCCGGACCGTCCCATCGCGGAGGCTCAGGCGGGAAGAGGCAAACTCAACGTGAGCTGGCGCGCTCCCAAGACTTACGGAGCGGACATCACGAAATACCAGGTATCCGTGGCTACGGACGCGGCGTTTGCCAGCTGTGTAGCCGGCTATGGCCCGAGGGAATTTTCTCCGGTCAGCCGCAGTACCGTGGTGACGGGGCTGCAAAACGGGACCACCTATTATGTGAAGGTGACCGCCGTGAGCGCGGCCGGAAACAGTACCTCCGACGTGCTGACGGTCACCCCGGAGATCGGCGAGACTCTGGCAGTCTCCGTCCCCTCCGGAGCGGGCGGAACGGTACGAGTCAATCTGCCTGACGGCACCGAAGCGGATTTGAGCGCGGTGCCCAAGGGTTCGATGATCAAGCTATATGCGAAACCGGAGGAAGGAAAGCGGTTCATACGCTGGAACATGGAGACGGCGCCGGCCGCACCGGCGGTGTTGATGGCCGCGGAAACCGGGGATCCCTCGGGCGCCGCGGACACCGCCATCGTGCCGGACCTGACGTCCAATCCGTTGACAGTGATCATTGACGAGCCGACTACTTTCTCCGCGGTGTTCGCAAATCTGGAAGTCGTGGAAGAGGCTCAGCCCTTCCTGTCCAATCTGGCGGTGAAGCCTACGGCGATGTCCGGCTCTGCCCTGACACCCCGGCCCCTGACCCTGGTGGGCTCTGACGGAGTTGCCGGCTTCCGTTCGGAACTCAGCGCTTATGATCTGTATTTCCTCAGCACCGACAACAAGACGGTGGGGCTGGATCTGCGGGCGATCAGCGGCAGCGCCGTGACCTTGAACGGCACCCCGGTCAGCCTGACGGAAGCCGCCGTTGACGGAGAACCTTATCTGAAAGCGGTGCCGGAGCTGACCTTTGATCCGGAAACGCTGACCTCAGCCGCTTTGGCGGTTTCTCGCGGCGGAGTGGAGACGGTTTACACCATCAACGCCCACTTCTCGGAGGCGAAGACCGATCCGAAGACCGCGCTGGAGCTGAACGGGTTTGCCGGCAGCACCAAGGCCGAGCTGACCATGTTCGTGGAAAACGGATTCTTCGACAGCGCTCAGTTCAACGTGAAACTGACGGACAATACCCATATTAAGGGCTTTACAAATGAAGGAGGGGTCCTGTTCAACGACGCCTCGGCGGAACAGAAGGACACGGCGGGAACCTACAAGGATCTACAGACGGACGACAACCGCGTCGTAAACCCGGTGACTTTGAAATCTGACGGCAACCGCCTGGAATTCGGAGTGAAGACCACGGACGGCCTGCCGGTGAATTTGACCGGCGGCAAAAAAGCCATCGCCAAGTTCTATCTGGAACTGACGGGCACCGGTTCCCTGGAGGACTGCCTGGAAGATATCCAGGTGGAAACCGTGGAAAAGAATACGATGTACGATGTGCAGTATATCGATTTGAAAGACAATCTGCTCAACGACCGGGATCAATCCCTGGTGTATCTGAAGCTGGCGGACCTCTATCGGATTTCGGGCTTCGTGTTGACCGATACCAATCCGGAATGGGTGAATTTCAACGTCTATGACGGAATGGGCGATCTGATTACCGAAGGACAGCCGGTACCGTTGTCCGCGGACCAGCGTCTGAGCTACATGGTGAGCGAGGGGGATTATCAGCTAAACATCTTCGCGCCGGGATACCTGGAGCATCAGAAGACATTGAGCGGAATCGCCGAAGACATCTATTTGAAGAGCATTACCCTGTGGGCGGGAGATGTGAACGGCAACGGAATCATCAACCAGGACGACGTGGATCTGCTGCTGAGTGTGTTCAATCAGGCGGTTCCGGCAGGCGTTACGCAGGGAGCGGTAGTAAATTCCATGGGTGAAACCTGCTTCGCGGACTTCAACAACAGCGGTACGGTAAACGCTCTGGATCTGGGGAGACTGCTTTCCAACTTCGGAAAAGAGGCGGTCCTGGCAGAACCCGCGCCGGCAAGGGAGTAAATCATGACGCGAAGGACGAAGGATCACAGAATAAACAGGCCGGGCGGGCGGCTGACTGGCCTGTCGAAAGGGGTGCGGATTTCGATTCTGGCCCTGACCATGACCCTGGCTTTGGGCTTTGCGCCCTTCCTGCCGCAGGGCTTTGGAGACGGGACCGCGTTTGGAGTCCACGCCTCGGCCGCCGAACGCGGGAGCAGTCTCAGCGGATCCGCCCAAAGCGGCGGGGAGACGCTGGAAATCCGCGCGGCCGCTCTGGAGCAAGTGGACGGTGCGCCGCAGCTCACCGTAACGGTGGCTGTTAAGAACGCGGTGTTCAACGTCGTGCAGTTTTCACTGGAATACGACACTCGCCGTCTCAGCCCGGCGGACCGGGGGAACCGGGAAACCGACAGCGCCCGGCAGGCGGCGGAGGTTTTGGCGCCGCTCTTTGACAGCGCGGAATACCGCGGCTGGCTGGCTTCCGGGATTCCCTCGAATTTGGACCAGGAGAAGGGTGTTTTGGAATACACCTTGTATGTGGATCCTGCCTCCAATGACCGTTACGTGGAAGGCGGCTCCTATGAGGAGGGCGGCTTTGTGCGGGCGGACGGCGGAGGGGAGGCTCTGCTGCGGCTGCGGTTCCGGGTGAAGGAGGGAAGCGGCCCGTATTTGGACAGCCTTCGGGCTGCTTCCACGAGGGCCAATCCCACCGGCCTTTCCATGGTGGTGAAGGCCGGGGACGGCGTGGAGGAACGGACGGGAGCCGACCGGATCAGAATTGATCTGGGTGCGGCGGCTTCGGGGAACACCCCGGGAGGCTGGAACAACGGCGGGGGTTCCGCCAATTCCGGTTCCGAATCGGGCTCCGGGTCGAACTCCGAATCGGGTTCCGGATCGAGCTCCGGGGCGGGAGATTCCTCGGGCTCCGGAGACAAAGCCGGAGACGCCGCAGGTTCCGATACCGGTTCTTTTTCCGATGTGTCCGGACACTGGGCCCGACAGGCCATCCAAACCCTGGCCGACCGCGGGATCCTTTCCGGTTATCCGGACGGAAGCTTCCGTCCCAATGACAGCTTGACCCGGGCGGAGCTGGCGTCGGCGCTGGCAAAGGTACCGCCTGATTCCGGAGACCGCGGGGAACGCCCCGTGTTTTCCGATGTGAGAGAAACCCATTGGTCGGCGGCCTCCGTGCGGGCGGTCAGCCAAGCCGGATGGATGTCCGGCTATCCCGACGGGACCTTCGGCCCCAGCCGGAAAATTACCCGGCAGGAGCTGGCCTCCATCGCGGTGCGCGTGGCCGACTTCGGTCAGGACGGGAAGGGATCGGCACAAGGGTCGGACACAGCAGCGGAATTCCAGCCTTTTACAGATGAGGCCGCAATCGCCGGATGGGCGAAAGCGGCGGTCCATACGGCCCGAGAGGCGGGCTTGCTTGCAGGCGATCCGGACGGCGCGTTTCGTCCCGGAGATCCGGTGAGCCGGGCGGAGCTTGCCACGGTGCTGGAAAAACTATTAACAAGGGAAACCTTTTGAAAAAACGGGAGAGGAGAACGAGGTTGAGGGGCAGAAGAGACAGAACAGAGTTAAGTTGCAGCAGTGTCAAAGCAATCTCGTTTATTCTGTCGCTGGTCTTGATCCTGGGAGTTCCGGGATGGAGCGCAGCGGCGGAGGAACTGAAGGAATCGGAGGATTCCCGGCTGAGATCCGTGCAGACGGCGACGATCCGCGAGATCGAGGCGGAAGGCGGAACCCTTGATCCCGCGTTCAGCGCTTCGGCGGAACGGTTTCGCCTGACGCTGGCCGCGGATCAGGAGGATTTCTCTCTGACAGTCACCCCGCAGGACGCCTCGGAAACCGGACCGGAGCTGTATTTGGACCTGGGAGGCGCGGAAGGCCGGAAGGTTTTGCGGCCGGGAGAGGCTTCCTCGCCTGTTTCCGTGGCGCCGGGACAGCGAAGGACCGTGACGGTCAGCGCGATTTCCCAGGACGGAACCCAGACCAGAGAATATCCGGTGGACGCCTATCGAACCTCGGTGAAGGTGGACTGTGTCACGGAGGTAACCTCGAACGCACTGCGCGTGAGGATTCATATCAGTCAGGTCCACATGACCAATTTCAGTCTGGCTCTGGCCTTTGACCCATCGCAGCTGGCGCTGGCGGATAAAACCACGGGAGAGGTGCTGGAACGGCCTGTTTTTTCCAAATACGCGGAGACGGCGGCAGATCTTCTTTACAACGGGGAAACCGCACCGGACAATCCGTTCAAGGTCACTCAGAATGTGGACCCGGAAACGGGAGTCTTGGCACTATCCTTCGGCTCCGCCTCCACGGAGGAACTGCGTTCCTATCAGGTGCCGGAGGGCGGCGAAGAAATCCTGACTCTGCATTTTCGAATCCTTGATGAACCAGGGAGTCTGTCGCCGGGAGCGGTGCGGATTCTTCAGGAGGGCGATCCCCTAGCCGGTGATCCTCGATGCGGGGTCTCCGTATCGGAGCTTTTGGAAGACGGGAGCGGCCTGTTTCCCGCCTCCGATCCGGGCATGATCCGGCTGACAGGTCCGGGAACGCCTGAGACTTTGCCTCCGGACCCCGGTCCTGACCCGGGCACTGATCCCGAACCGGACCCCGGACCCGGTCCGGATCCGGTTCCGGTCACCAAGCCCGCGGTGGAACCCTCATATCACGAGGAAGCCTTTCTTTCCCAGTTGGCGCTCCTGACCCACACGGATCGGAAATTGATCCGCCGCGGGGTTTCCCTGAGTGCCAGGGGATTTGACAGCACGGTGACGGACTATGATCTGTACGCGCTGACTACGGACAGCAGCCGCCTGCGAATGGAGGCGGTCCTGCCGGCGGTGAGCGGAGCGGCGGTTCGCACCCGGCTGACGGGAGCCGATGGTTTTTTAAAACAGGACTGGACGGCGGTGGAA
>CAUHLX010000110.1 GCA_959606705.1 uncultured Bacillota bacterium
TCCTTTTCCGAGGCTTCCAGCTTTCCTTTTTTGATCCGACGATCCAGAACGGCGGACAGCCGTTCCTTTCCCCGCGCCGCCAGCTCCGCGTTCACATCATCCAGAACGGTATCAAAGCCCGCCAGTGCGAAACTCAGAGCAATTTCCGCTCCCATCATTCCCGCGCCTACGACGCCGATCTTCTTTGCCTTTCCCATCATCGCTTCCTCCTGTCCCCGATTAGTCCGTTATGTTCTCCACAATCATGGCCATCCCCTGACCGCCGCCGATGCAGAGAGAAACCAGCCCATATCGGGCATTCCTTCGTTTCATCTCGTAAATCAGGGTGGTCATCAGTCTGGTTCCGCTGTTGGCCAGTGCGTGTCCGTGGGCGATCGCCCCTCCGTTCACATTGACTCTCCCGTACAGCTCCGTTCCCATATCCATTCCCAGTTCCTTTAAAACCCCCAGGCTCTGCGCGGCAAAGGCCTCGTTCAGCTCAATCAGATCCATGTCCTCCAGGGTTAAATTAGCCTTTTTCAAAGCCTTGCGAATGGCGGGAACCGGTCCCAAGCCCATCACCGCGGGATCCACGCCCACGCTGCTCATGCTGACGATTTTCACCAGAGGCTTGCAGCCCAGCTCCCGGGCCTTTTCCTCCGACATCACCACCACAGCCGACGCTCCGTCGTTCATGCCGGAGGAATTCCCCGCAGTCACCGTGCCGCCTTCTTTGAAGGTGGGCTTCAGCTTTGCCAAGCTTTCCATAGTGGTTTCCGGGCGAGGATGCTCGTCGGTGTCGAATACGAAGCTGGTTTTCTTCAGCTTCACTTCAAAGGGCACGATTTCATCTTTAAACTTGCCGGCCTCCATGGCCGCTTTCATCTTTTGCTGGCTGTCCAGCGCGAACCGGTCCTGTTCCTCTCTGGTGATCTGGTAACGCTCCGCCACGTTCTCCGCGGTCAAGCCCATATTCAGTCCCGGGTAAAGCGGCTTCGGCTGGACGATGGTCACGCCGTGAGAAAAGGTGTCGTAGAGCGGCTTGTCGCCTAAACGCAGAGGATTTGCCCGCACCGAAGGATCCAGGTAATAGGTCAGGCGGGACATGACCTCCACACCGCCCGCCAGAATGACGTCCGCCTCGTCCGCGGAAATTTCATAGACCGCGCTCACCACCGCTTGAAGGGAGGACGCACACTGCCGGTCTACGGAAAAGGCCGGGACCTCCTCCGGGATTCCCGCCATCAGCGCGGCGCACCGGGATACGTTGGGCGTGTAGCCGTACACGTCACCCATGATGACCTGTTCCACCTGATCCAAACGAATTCCCGACCGCTGGGCGGCGGCTTTCAGCGCCGCGGCCCCCAGCTCCTGCGCTTCCACTGTTTTCAGACTGCCCAGATAGCCCCCTACGGCGGTTCTGGCTGCGCTGGTTATGACACATGTTTTCATTTCATCGATCTCCTTTTCTACTCCATTTCGGGGGTTTCCCACTGAGCCATGAGCTCGGGAATCACCTTGAATAAATCGCCTACGATCGCGTAATCGGCCACCTCGAAGATGGGGGCCTCCGGATCCTTGTTGATGGCGATAATGCAGTCCGAGGTCTGCATTCCCGCCAGATGCTGAATGGCTCCGGAAATTCCGCAGGCAAAATAGATTTTAGGCTTTACGGTCGTTCCGGTCTGGCCCACCTGGTGAGACGGATCGATCCAGCCCGAATCCACCGCCGCACGGGATGCTCCCACGACTCCGCCGACCTTTTCCGCAAACCGTTCCATCAGCTCAAAGCCCTCCGGGCCTCCTAATCCCCGCCCGCCGGAGCAGATGATGTCCGCGTCGCTGAGAGAAACCAGCTCCTTAGCGGCTTTCACCACCTCTAAAAGCTTGACTCTCAGATCCGACTGACTGATCTGCGGCTTGACGGAAATCAGCTGACCCTCTCTCGAAGGATCCCGTTCCAGCTTCTGCATGACCCCCGGGCGAACGGTGGACATCTGAGGCCGATGGTCGGGGCAGACAATGGTCGCCATCAGATTCCCTCCGAAGGCCGGACGAGTCTGCTTCAGATTTTTATCCGTGGAATTCCGATCCAAAGAAGAGGTATCCAGCGTGGTGTACTTCTCCAGATAGTCGATGTAATTGGCGGTGCTCACGTCCAGCCTGGTGCAGTCCGCGGTGAGCCCCGTATCCAGCCGGGCCGCCACTCTGGGTGCCAGATCCCTGCCGATGTGCGTCGCTCCGAAGATGACGATCTCCGGTTTCCATTCTAAAATCGCGTCCGTGATTACCTTGGCGTAGCCGTCGGTAGAATAGTGCTCCAAAATCGGGTCGCTGATCTCATAAACCCGATCCGCCCCGTAGGCGTACAGCTCTTCTACCAGATGGTCCACCTGATTTCCGACTAAGACGGCGCAGACCTTGCAGTCCGCTCCGATTTCCCGGGAAAGACGGTACCCTTCTCCCAAAAGCTCCAGCGCCACGTTCATCAGTCTGCCGTCTCGCTGCTCGGTGTAAACCCACACGTCTTTGTAGGCGGACAGGTCCGTTTCCTCTCCGGTCCCTTCTCCCTCGGTCTTCACGATGGCCTTGAAGGGGCAAGCCTCCGTGCACTGACCGCAGGCGGTGCACTTTTCATTGATCTCCGCCAGCTTTCCGTTCATATCGATCGCTTCAAAGGGGCAGGCCTTTACGCACAGGCCGCACCCCTTGCACTGTTCCTTGATTACCCTGATTGCCATTTTTTCGTCCTCCCGCTCCTAGATAATATGTTTCTGCTTCAGCATGCCCAACAGGTTGGTCACCAGCTCCGCCGGGGATTCTCCCTCCACCGTCACGCCCTTGCCTTTCGGCGCGGGGGTAAAGGAGCGGAACACGTTGGTGGGGGAGGCATCCAGCCCCACTCGGGTCTGATCCACGCCGATGTCCGCCGCGCTCCAAACCTTGATTTCCTGCTGACAGGCTTTGAAAATGCCCTTGACCGTCATATATCTGGGCTCATTGAGTTCTTTGATGGCTGTGAGCAGGCAGGGAGTCCGAAGCTCCAGCACCTCGTATCCGTTTTCCAGCGCCCGCTTCACCGTAATTTTATCTCCCTCTATCCGGAAGTCTTTCACATAGGTGACCTGCGGAAGGTCCAGCTTCTCCGCCATCTGGGGACCGACCTGCGCCGTGTCTCCGTCGATGGCCTGCCGTCCCGCGAAGATCAGGTCAAACGATCCGATCTTTTTCACTCCCGCCGCCAGGGCGTTGGAGGTGGCCCAAGTATCGGAACCGCCCAAGGCACGGTCCGAAAGGAGCACTGCGTCGTCCGCGCCCATAGCCAGACATTCCTGAAGCATTTCCTTGGCCTGCGGCGGCCCCATGGTCAGCACGGTGATGTGGGTATCCGGGTACTGATCCTTAATCTTCAGCGCTTCCTCCAGCGCATTGGCGTCGTCATGATTGAGAATGCTGGGGACGCCTTCCCGGATCAGCGTGTTCTTCACCGGATCGATCTTGACTTCATTGGTATCTGGTACCTGCTTTACACATACGATGATCTTCATCTGTTTCTTCCTCCCGTTCCTATTTAAAAATCGATCCTGAGATAACCATCTTCATCACTTCCGAGGTTCCCTCGTAAATCTCCGTAATCTTTGCGTCCCGCATCATGCGTTCCACCGGATAATCCTTGATGTATCCGTAGCCGCCGTGGAACTGCACTGCCTTTTCCGTCACATACATGGCGGTTTCCGAGCAGGCCAGCTTGGCCTGAGCCGCTTCCACCGAGCTGGGCATTCCCTTGGTTCTCCGATCACAGGCCTTGTACAGCAGCAGTCTGGACATCTCGATGCGATTGTGCATGTTGGCCATTTCGAAGGCCAAAGCCTGGAATTTATCCAGCGATCTTCCGAACTGTTTTCTGGATTTCATATACTCCACCGTCTTGTCGAAGGCGCCCTGAGCAATTCCCAGCGCCTGGGCGGCGATTCCCAGTCGGCCCACATCCAGGGAGCTCATGGCAACCTTGAAGCCCTTGCCCAGATCCCCCAGAAGAGCGTCCTTGGGAAGCTTGACATCTTCAAACACCAGCTCCGCCGCCACGGAGCCGCGAATTCCCATCTTGTTCTCGTGCTTCGGCGCGGTAAAGCCGGGCATGCCTTTCTCTACGATAAAAGCGCTGATCCCTTTCGTTCCCTTGGATTTGTCGGTCATCGCCATGATCACGTAGACATCGGCGATGCCGCCGCCGGAGATGAAGATCTTGGAACCGTTCAGCAGCCAGTGATCTCCTTTGTCCACCGCTCGGGTCTGGACACCCGCCGCGTCGGAGCCGGCGTTGGGCTCGGTCAGGCCGAAAGCCCCCAGCTTTTTGCCGGCCAGCAGGTCGGGCAGGTACTTCTTCTTCTGTTCTTCCGTGCCGTAGGTCATGATGGGCCAGCAGCACAGCGCGCAGTGGGTCTGCACGATGACCCCGTGAGAACCGCTCACCCGGGCCAGCTCTTCCACCGCGATAATGTATGAGATGTAATCGGTCCCGCCGCCGCCGTATTCCTCGGGGAAGGGCATTCCCATCAAGCCCAGCTTCGCGGCTTGTTCCATCGTCTTATAAGGGTACTCCGCCGATTCGTCCATCTCCGCCACGATGGGCTCGATCTCGGTCTCAGCAAACTCCCGCACCATCTTTCTCACCATTTCCTGCTCTCTTGTCGGACTGAAATTCATTCTTTTGCCTCCTAATTGCTTTCCATGTCAGAACCTGTTTTAACTAATATTTAGCAAGAGCCGTGCCAGCCGCTAAAAACCTTGAATTTGATCGGTTGACAGCCTCTCACACGATTGAATCTCCACGGATTTCACAGGTTCCTTCCCCGACGGCGCCCCTCTCTCTTTTCCGGCGATTCTTTGATGCATTCTTTTATTTGATGCTGATCCGCATCGATTTTTTTCTGCCCCGGAAGTGATTTCGCCGGTTCCTGCGATCGCGGTGATTTCGATCTATTGCAGCGAAACGTGCGAGCCCGACCGAAACTCCGCCTCCGGTTTCGGCCTCATTTTGATTTCGGGCCAAAAAAGTCGTCCAAACGAAAAAAAGCAGGCCCAAATGGCCTGCTTTCGCTCATATTCTTCTGATCTCTTCCTATTTTAATCGACCGGTTTCATCATTTTACGAAAAAAGGTCGAACCTGGCGAACCCTCACGGCATCCGATGACTTTGGGCTTCCCGCCATTATTCCGGCACCCTCGCGGTGGGCTCCAATTCAAACAGCTCACTCTTGGGGAACAGCCCGTATAGCCCGCCGGTATGAATGAAAAGGACGTTTTTCAAATCTTCAAAGGCGCCTTTTTTGATCTCGCTGTAAAAGCCGTACAGGGCCTTGCCCGTGTAAACCGGATCTAAAATCAGACCCTCCTCCCGGGCCAGCTCACGGATAAACTCCAGTTCCTCCGGTCGGGACAGCGCGTAGCCGCGCCCCACATAACCGTCCACGATCTCAATTTCCTCCGGAATGAAGGAAAAATCCACGTCCAGATACGGTCTGGATTCCTCCAGAATCCGGGAGATCGCCCGCTGAAAATGTGCCGCGTCTCCGGACACGTTAACCCCCAGGATTCTCTTGTCCAGATCGTACAGCTTCTTGGCCAGGAACAGCCCGCCGTATGTACTGCCGGAACCCGTCGCCAGCACGATGCCGTCAAATTCGATTCCCAGCTGCTTTTCCTGTTCCAGAATTTCTTCCATACAGCCGAAATACCCGAAGTTTCCCATCCCAAAGGAGGCTCCCATGGGAATGATATAAGCCTTGTGTCCCTTCGCCTCGTATTCTCCGGCCAGGGTTTCCATGATCTCTCCCCGACGTTTGGCGTAGCCCTCTTCGCTGACCAGCCGCACGTCGGCGCCCATCAGCTTTTCCAGAAAGTAGTTGCCCTCCACGAGAGGGCTCCCGTCCTCCGCGATCCGCTCGTCAGGCTCCTGTAGAAGGAGACAGCAATGCAAACCGAACCTCGCCGCCACGGCGGCGGTAGCCCGAGTGTGATTGGACTGAATCCCGCCGCAGCTGATCAGTGTGTCGCAGCCCTGATCCAACGCGTCCTTCACCACGTATTCCAGCTTGCGGACCTTGTTTCCGGAGACCTCTCCCCCCGTGAAATCGTCCCGCTTCACATAAATTTCCGGTCCGCCCAGTCGCTTGCTGAATTTCTCCAGATGCTGAATCGGGGTAGGCAGATTGGCAATATTGAGTTTTTCCGGCCGTTTGATCATGGCAATTCTCCTTTCATATCTTCTTTGGGAAAGATTTTTTTCACTCGCTTTTCCAGCGCCGGGCGTTCGATGCGGATTTGGGTTCCGCAGGTTTCGCATTTGATGCGAAAGTCCATACCGGTCCGCATGATTTCAAACACCTTGCCGCCGCAGGGGTGATTTTTTTTCAGCTCCACCCGATCTCCTACGTTCAGTTTCAGTGGCATTGGAATCCCTCCGTCATTATCGCCGCTCTTTGAATCCGCCGGCCGCCCCGGCCTTATTTGATCACGTCCGTTCCCATGAATCCGCGCAGTGCCTCGGGGATCACCACGGACCCGTCCGCCTGCTGGTAATTTTCCAATATTGCGGCTACGGTCCGCCCCACCGCCAGACCCGAGCCGTTCAGCGTATGCACGAACTCCGGTTTGCTCTTGGCATCTCTGCGGAAACGGATTCCCGCCCGACGCGCCTGATAATCCTCGAAGTTGCTGCAGGAGGAAATCTCCACGTATCGTCCGTAGCTAGGCATCCAAACCTCAATATCATAGGTTTCCGCCGAAGAGAAGCCCAGATCCCCCGTGGAAAGCCGGACCACGCGATAAGGGATCTCCAGAATCCGCAGCACCTCCTCCGCCGCGTTCACCAGCGTATCCAGCTCCTTGTAGGAGTCCTCCGGTTTGACGAATTTCACCATCTCCACCTTATTGAACTGGTGCTGACGAATCAGGCCTCTGGTGTCCCGTCCGGCCGATCCGGCCTCCTTGCGGAAGCAGGGAGTGTACGCCGTGTAATACAGCGGCAGCTCCGAGGAGTCCAAAATCTCGTTGGCCCGCAGATTGGTCACCGGAACCTCCGCGGTCGGAATCAGGAAGAAGTCCTTCGCCGGCAAATAGAACATATCGTCCTCGAACTTGGGAAGCTGCCCGGTCCCGGTCATCGCGTCCCGGTTGACCATGAACGGCGGCAGGATTTCGGTGTAGCCGTGCTGTTCCGTGTGCAGGTTCAGCATGAAATTGATCACCGACCGCTCCAAGCGGGCACCCAGTCCCTTATATACCGTGAAACGAGTGCCGGCCAGCTTGGCCGCCCGTTCAAAATCCAAAATATCCAGATCCGTTCCCACGTCCCAGTGGGCTTTGAACTCGAAGTCAAAGCTGCGGGGCTCGCCCCACTTGCGAATCTCCAGATTTTCCGTGTCGTCCTTGCCGATGGGAACCTCGTCCGCTGGAGTGTTGGGGACGTTGAGAAGCGCCAGACGCAGATCCGCGTCCAACTGAGCCACTTCTCCGTCCAGCGCCTTGATCTGCTCGGAAAGCTCTTTCATTTCCCTCATCAGCTCCGTCGTGTCTTCCCCCGCCTTTTTCTTCTTGGGAATCTCCTTGGAATCCTGATTCTGCTTGTTCTTCATCTGCTCCACCTTGGCCAGCAGCTCTCTCCGCTTGGCGTCCAGCTCCGGAATTTGGGAAAGGCCGAAATCTCCATGCCCTCTTTTTTCCACCGCCGCCTTTACGCCTTCGTAATCCTCACGGATTCTTTTGATATCCAACATTTTAACTCGCTCCTTTTCCTCTGCTCTTGCGATATTTCGATGCTTGCTTTCCTATTTTTTTCGATTTAAAACAGGTTTTTGCGATATTTCCCGTACACCTCTACCAGCTCCTCCACCTTCCGCTGAATTTCCAGCTGCAGGTCCGAAGCCAGCGCATAATCTCCCGCGTCCAGCGCCGCCTTGGTACGGGTCAGCAGACATTTCTTTTCGATCCGGTCCTTGCCCAGATACGTTCTCAGCTCTTGGATTTTGCCCCAGTTGAGCACGTCGTAATCCGTGCAATCCTCGTCTGCGTGCAGCTTTTTACATTCTCTCAGCAGATCCATGGTGTTGGGGATCAGCCGGTCATGCAGCTCCGTGGCCCATTGGGAGACAATCGCGGTCCGATAAGAATCCAAGGCTTTTTCGTTCATCACCCCGTCCCGAAGGAAGATCGCAAGCTTTTCGGGATATTTATCAAAGGCGGTGATGTTTTCCCAGACCGTAGCCGGCGCTCGGCCGAACATCCGGTCCCGCTCTTCCTGAGTATACTCCACAAAAACGTCCTTCTCGCTGCGGTAGGCCCGATCCTTCTCCAAATAAAAGGCTTCTTCACCCGCCTCCTTGGACAACGCAAGCTCCAGATCCTTGGGGGTCTTTCCATTGGAAAGCGCCGCCCGGATTCCATCCAGCATGGCCAGATACCCCGACGCGATCACCAGATAGGTATTGCTCTTGGGGTTGGGAGATCGCAGCTCAAACCGGGTGGCCAGGGGATTGTTGGCGTCTCTCACCAGACCGACCAGTACGGTCCGGTTTCGAGAGGGACTGTCGGCCGCGTGTCCCAGAGAGGTCACGATGCAGACCGGCGCCTCGAAGCCCGGCTTTAAACGGTTCAGCGCGTCATTGCTGGCCGAAACAAAGGGATTGATCATCTCGTAGTTTTTCAGGATCCCC
>CAUHLX010000111.1 GCA_959606705.1 uncultured Bacillota bacterium
CGCTTACGCGGTGGCCGCCTATGTGACCTGTACGATTCAGCTCCTGCTGCAGGGTGTCGGAGACGGCAGCCAGCCGCTGATCAGTTTATACTGGGGACGGGGGGAAGAAGAAAACGTTCGTAAAATCCGCGGGCTGGCTTATCTGTTTTCCGTGCTGACCGCCGTGGGGGCGATCCTGGTCATACTGCCGCTCTGCGAAGTAATTCCCGGATTTTTCGGAGCATCTCAACAGGCGGTGCCTTTGATTCGTCAGTGCATTCCCGTCTTTACGGCAGGCTTCGTGCTGATCGCCTTCTGTCGAACGACCACGGCCTATTTCTACGCCTCGCAGAAACAAAGCCTGTCATATTTGATGGTTTACGGCGAGCCGCTGCTGCTCTGCCTGCTCCTCACCCTTGTGTTGCCGAGAATTTGGGGACTGTCCGGAGTCTGGGCATCCGTACCCGTCGCACAAGGGGGCGTAACGGTTTTGGGCACGCTTTTTCTCTTGAAAGAACGCCGGGAAAAAAGGCTGGCCATGGCGGTGGAATCGTGCGACTTTTCTCAATAGATAAATTCCTTTTATGGGGGTTGACGCAATATATGCCCTGTGATACAATCATATTGTCAAAAGGGAAAATATAGAAAGAATGTCCCAAAAATTGCCGGTTTTCGACGGCAAGATTGGAAACTTTGAAATGCCCTTGATGCTTGTAAGGAGGTGTTTGCAATGGGTTTATTTGAAATGTCCGTTGCCTCCCCTTGTGTGGTACCGATGGCAGTGAGTCCTGGAAGCCCCCAAGGGGAAGGCGATCATTAACCACTCCGTTACTTTTCGACACGAACATGTTACTGCCGGCGGCAGGCGCGGCGGCGATCAGCCGCGGCGAGACGAAAGGAAAATAACAGGAGGGTTAACCATGAAAAACAATACGAATTTGACAAAGAAAGAACGCATGACTTTAATGGACCATCTGATCAATCACGTGGTTCAGATCGGAGAACGAAAGAAAAGTGAGATTCTCAACATTTGGGAGACTGACTGGTCCGACAGCTACGGACTGAGAGACGATCGTTAGTCCCTTTCAAGCAATTGTTTCGCAGGAACCTCAGTTGACTTGAAAGGAGTTGCCGATATGAAAGAAATGAAATTGGATCGTCAGGACGAAATGAGACGGGGAGGCGTATTCTTCCCGGAAAGACCGTATCATTCTTACAAAGAGTACATCGAGGATTTCCTCGATTTTGCGGAGGAGCTGAGCAACGAACAGCAGCTCAATCTCACCAAATAGGCGGAGGCCTCCGAACTTTCGCGTACCGTAAGTTGTTTCAAAATGACATGAAAAGCAGCCGTACCGGCAGTTTGCCGGTGCGGTGCTTTTTGTTTGAAGTGAAAAACATTAAGAAAATATTCACATTTAAGAGAGCGATCTTTGATATAATGATTGTACGAAACAGATTATGAAGCAGACGACAGGAAAAGGGGAAGAAGCAGCGGTGACAGGGGAGAATTTTGACAATACGGACATCGAACGGCGGCGGGCTCTGCGGCAAAAGAAGAAGCTGAAACGGAAACGGCGGCGCCGGGCGGCGCTGCTGATTCTAGTGGCGGTAATCGGCCTGGCGGTAGGAATCAACAAGGCCTTGCGCGTGCTGAACGCGGATTCCGCGGAGGCTCCGCAGGTCTCGGAGATCGAGGGAATTCCGGTGACCAACGACATCATACCGAAGGACATCCCGGGACGGCCGGGAGAAACTCGAAGGGTGAAGTATATCGTGATACACGAAACGGGCAATACCGGGCCCAACGCCAACGCCAAATCTCATAATGAGTATATTCACAGCGTGGCTCAGGAACAGAAGCTGTCCTGGCATTACACGGTGGACGATCATTCGATTTACCACCACCTGCCGGACAACGAGATCGGTTACCACGCGGGAGACGGCGACGGACACATCGCGGACAGCGGCAATGCCAACGGGATCGGGGTGGAGCTCTGCGTCAACCCTGAAAATGACTACGAGCAGACTCTGAAAAACGCGGCGGTACTGACGGCGCATTTGATGAGAGATTATAATTTAAAGCTGGAGGACGTCAAGAAGCATCAGGACTTTTCCGGCAAGCTCTGTCCCGAAAACCTGATCAACAGCGGACGCTGGGATGAATTTCTTCAGATGGTGCGGGCGGCTTACGACCGAAAGGTATAGATGGAAGGAATCGGAAAGGACCAAATCGATGGCAAAGAAAGCAAAGACCGTGTTCGTCTGTCAGGAATGCGGTTATGAAAGTCCCAAATGGATGGGACAGTGTATTTGCGGCGCGTGGAATACCATGGTGGAAGAGAAGGTAGTGGACTTCGACGAGGAAGACAAGCGCCGAAGGAGCTCGGCCATCCGGAACAAAGCGAACGGAGCGGCGGACGGAATGGGAGCGGCCGGGACCGCGGCGGGAGGGAGGAGAGCCAAGGCCTCGCCGATTACACAGGTTCGGTCGGGCGCTCACACCCGCATGGACACCGGGATTCGGGAGCTCAACCGAGTGCTGGGCGGCGGCATGGTAAAAGGGTCGCTGACCTTGATTTCCGGGGAGCCGGGCATCGGCAAGTCCACTCTGATCATTCAGGCCGCGGCGGAGATATCCCGGCGTTATGGAACGGTTCTCTACGTGACGGGAGAGGAATCGGAGGAGCAGATCAAGATGCGGGCGGACCGGGTCTGCGGCGGGGATTCTCTTTCGGGGGAAGGGGGAAGTCTGGACAACCTTTACCTGCTGGCGGAGACCAACATGGAACAAATCCTGCAAGCAGCGGAAACGCTGCGGCCGGTCTTTCTGATCATCGATTCCATTCAGACCATGTATTCGGAGGAGCTGGAATCGGCGCCGGGGAGCGTTTCGCAGGTCAGGATCTGCGGGAACTTATTGATGCGTGTGGGGAAGATCAATGAGATTCCGGTATTTATCGTGGCTCATGTGACCAAGAGCGGGGACCTGGCGGGTCCCAAGATCGTGGAGCATCTGGTGGACTGTGTTTTAAACTTCAGCGGAGAACGAAATCAGGAGCTGCGGATTCTGCGGTCCTTTAAAAACCGATTCGGTACCACCAGCGAAATCGGGGCCTTTGAGATGGCGGAAGAAGGGCTGGTGGAAATCGAGAATTTATCCAAGAGCTTTCTGGAAGGACTGGAGGACGGTGCGGAGGGGGCCATGGCTACCGCGGTCTACGAAGGGACCCGGCCTTTGCTCCTGGAGGTACAGGCTCTGACTTCCCCTACGAACATCGGCTTCGCCAGGCGGACCTCCGTGGGGGTGGAAATGCCTCGGCTGAACATGATTCTGGCAGTGCTGGATCGCAAGGCGGGAATTTCCCTGATCAATCAGGATGTCTATGTGAATGTGGTGGGAGGGCTGCGGCCGGAGGGGACCTCCATCGACCTGGCGGTGGCTTTGGCAATCTACTCCACCTACAAGGGGATTCCCGGGTCCAGCAAAACGCTGGCGGTAGGGGAGATCGGCTTGACCGGAGATCTGCGCTCGATCCAAAACGCGGACAAGATCGTGCGGGAGGCGGCTCGCATGGGCTTTACGAAGATTCTTTTACCAAAGAAAAACGCGGATCGTCTGACCGAGGTGGGCAGGAACGTAAAAGTGCTGGGGGTGACCAGTGTGCGCCAAGCGCTGGAGCTGTATCGGGAGAAATAGCGGCGAGTCAAACGTCACCAAAGCAGAGAAAAGCGCAAGCTTTTTCCGATTGTCATAAGGAAAAAGCTTGCGCTTTTGTTTGATGCGGGCCGGGTACAAGGGCGGTCCTTTTTTATTCCGTCTCCGTCGGCTGAAACGGCTTTGAAAGCTCCAGCTCAAACCAGAATACGCTGCCTTCTCCCAGTCGGCTGTTGACACCGAAGCCGGCACGATGGAGCAGGAGAATTTCTTTGACAATGGCCAGTCCCAGGCCGGAACCGCCCGACGTGCTTCGGCCGCTGTTGCCGCTGGCCTTATAGTAGCGTTCCCAGATGTGAGGCAGTTCCTCCTGCGGGATGCCGGGGCCGGTGTCTCTCACCGAAAGGCGCACGGTTTCCGGACCGGCGGACCGGCGGTCCGCCGACTGTTTTTTCCGTTTGCCGAAGCCTTTGGCCGGAACCTCCGCGGCGGCGAGCTGAGGTTGGGGTACGGACGGAGCGGGTTCCGGAGACACACCCTCGTCAAGGGCGGCCGTGGGAGCCTCCGGCGCCGGATACGGTTCGGAAAGCGGACCGCGTTCCAGAGTCACCACGATATTCCGTTCTCTGCCTTCGCCGCCGCTGTGCTTGACGGCATTGGTCACCAGGTTTACGATCACCTGCTTCAATCGGGCCTCGTCCCCTTTGATAAAGAAGTCGCCGGGACATTGAAGCTCGATGTGATAACCTTCCTGGTCCGCCAGAAATTCGTAGGGCTTCAGAATGCTGGACACCGTTTCTCTAAGGTTGAATTCTTCCACCTTGAGCGACTCCACGCCGGACTGCATCTTGGACAGTACCAGAAGATCGCTGACCAGCTGATTGAGCCGGTCGGCCTCATCGATGATCACCTGCAGGTGGGCGTTTCTTTTTTCCGGATTGTTCCCCGAGATGTCCCGGATCATCTCCGCGTAGGACTTCACCATGGTCAGCGGAGTGCGCAGATCATGAGACACGTTGGCGATCAGATCCTTGTGCAGATTGTCGGATTTCGCCAGCTCCCGTGAGGTGTAATTGAGGGTGTCCGCCAGTTCCACGATCTCCGAATAGTGACCGCCGTCAAAGGTGACGCCGTAATCTCCCTCCGCCAGCTTGGCCGCGTTTCGGGTAATATTGGTGATGGGCCGCGACAGCCGCTTTGAGATGAAGAAGGACAGACCCATGGAAAGAAACAAGGAAATTACGGTCACGTAAACCAGCTGATTGGCCAGAATTTCCACGGTGGAATCCACAGGTGACAGCGCGGAAAACGTACAGAGATACGCGTTTTCACCATCCGCGGACTCCAGGAGCTGTCCATAGACCAGCGTCTTGATGTTTCCCGGTCCCTTTTGCGTGGGGAAGGAAATGGTTCCCGTGGGACTGCGCAGCAATTGGCGAATGACCAGATCGATGTCCTGCTGGTCACCGAAGCCCAGCACCAGCTGACGGGGAGCCTGGGCGTTGTTGATGCTGATATCCACGCCGCCCTCCGTGCGGACCACCATGTAGATATCGTTTTTGGCGGCAATATTGTTTAACTGAGTGGCGAACCGCTTGGCACCTTTGGAAAGCAAATCCACATCCTGCATGCGAACCGTGAGGTCCACCGAGGCGATGTCCTCGGAATCCAGCTGACGATAGGAATTCGCCACCTCCGTGGAAATACGGGTCACCTCCCGCATCTTCATCTCTTCGTAATAGTTTTGCAGGAAAAAAATCTGGAGAAACCACAAAAGGGCCAGCAGAATCACCGCAAAAAAGGTGAAATAGCACCAGAATTTGAACTTCAATCCATTGGGATTGATATGAAAATACGCATTAGTCTTCCGATTCAAATTTGTAGCCGACTCCTCTCAGCGTTACAATGTGGTCCCGATAGGGACCCAGGTTGTTCCGTAAATTTTTGATGTGGGTATCGATGGTACGGTCGTCGCCGAAGAAGTCGTAACCCCAGATATCTTGAAGAAGCTTGTCTCGGGACAGCGCGATATTTTTGTTTTTTACCAGATAAAACAGCAGATCGTACTCCTTGGGGGTCAATTCGATCTTCCGGTCGTCCACCGTCACGGTGCGGGCGGGGATGTTGATTTCGAGACCGTCGAATTTCAATACGTCGGGAGTATCCTGCGCGGGGCCCCGGCGCCGGGTAAGGACCGCGTTGATTCGAGCCATCAGCTCTTTGGGACTGAACGGCTTCACGATGTAATCATCGATCCCCAGCTCAAAGCCGAACAGCTTGTCGTACTCCTCTCCCCGGGCTGACAGCATGATCACCGGAAGATCCTTAATTTTTTTGATCTCCTTGCAGGCGGAATAGCCGTCCAGCTTGGGCATCATGATATCCAGGATCACCAGATCGAAGGGATAGAGCTTGCATAAGGAAACCGCCTCCATCCCATCGGCGGCTTCCATGATTTCATATCCGTTAAACTCCGCGTATTCCCGAATGACCTCACGGATTTTCTGTTCGTCATCTGCGACTAAGAGCTTGTACATCAAATCCCTCCTTTGATTTAGGTTTATTTCTATTATATATCATTCCTCTTTTTGAATGTGAAAAAATGATCATCTTTTTGTGAATTTAAATTTACCCCCGGCCCCCTGGAAAAACACCTCGCCGACATGAAACGCTCACAATATTTCTTTAAAGTGATAAAGAAAACAAAACCATTCGACAGAAACGAGAAGACCGGAGCGATGGTCGAGACCCGAACGGAGAGGTGAAACAAGTGTGGAATCGAAAGAAAGAAGAAAAGAAAGATGGATGGAATGAAGTCCGGGAGAACGCGCAAAAGCGCAGCTGGAAGCAGCGGCTGGCCGGCGGATTGAGCAAACTCCCCTTTTGGGAGCGGTACGTCCATCTGTCACGCAAGAAAAAAACCGGCGTACTGGCCGGCTTGATGGCGGTGGTGGCAGCCGGAGGATATTTTGTCAGCGGGTTTCTCTTCGGAGAAGCTCAGGCGATTTCCTATATGGAATACCAAGTGAACCGAGGAACCATCGAGGAAACCATCAGCGGCACCGGAACGGTAGAGCCCATTGACCAGTATGATGTGGTGGCGCTGGTGCAGGGAGAGGTGGTCTCGGACACCTTTGAAGAGGGGGATACGGTGGAAAAGGGACAGGTCCTGTACAACATCGATTCCGGCGATGTGGAGAATTCGGTGGAAAAGGCTCAATTGTCTCTGGAAAAATCTCAGATGAGCTACCAGCAGAGCCTGGATTCCTATTCCGGTTTAAATGTCGCCTCGACGGCTTCGGGAAAGGTATCGGAGCTTTATGTTTCAAAGGGTGACAGCGTTCAGGACGGAACGAAAGTCGCTTTGATCGAAGATGATTCCAAAATGACGGCTCGCATGCCCTTTTCCGCGTCGGATGCTTCGGGCCTATACGTCGGACAGAGCGTTCAAGTTACGGTGGAGAACACCTTTGAGAATCTGAACGGCACCATCACCAAGGTGTATGGAAACCAGCGGACGCTGGACGGCAGCGTTCAGGTTACGGACGTGGACGTAACGGTGAACAATCCGGGTGCGCTGACGGCGGGAACTTATGTGAGCGCCGCGGCCGGAGGCGCGGAATGCTATGAGAGCGCGCAGCTGGAAAGCGCAGGAACTCAAATCGTAACCTCCAAAACCTCCGGACTGGTTGCGAAGGTCAACGTGGTGAGCGGGGAGCGGGTTTCCAAGGGGACCGTGCTGCTGCAGCTGGAAAACGACACCGCGTCGGACAGTCTGAAAAGCAGTCAGCTTTCTCTCCGAGATTCACAGCTCTCTTATGAAAACACCCTAAAACAGCTGGATGATTATATCGTTACGGCGCCCATTTCCGGTTCGGTGATCGCCAAAAACATTAAAGCCGGGGATAAACTGGATTCTTCCACAACGAAAGAAGTGATGGCGGTGATCGCCGACATGTCCACCATGATATTCAAAATCAGCGTCGATGAGCTGGACGTGGCGAAAATGGAAGAGGGGCAGAAGGTAAAGATCACGGTGGACGCCTTGGATAATCAGGAATTCACCGGCTACGTGGACAACATCAGTTTAAATGGAACCGCGACCAACGGAGTTACCACCTATCCGGTGACCATCGTCATTGATGATCCCGAAGGAATCTGGCCGGGAATGAACGTATCGGCGGAAATCGTAGTGGATTCGGCGGAGGATGTGCTGATGGTACCGGTCTCGGCAGTGAGCAGGGGAAACCGTGTGCTGGTTCCCGAAGATTACGAAGGAACGGATTCCGCGGCTTCCGTGCCGAAGGACGCCGAAGGGGACCGTGCGGCGAAGCCGGACGGCAAGCTCAGCGGAGCGGGAGTCGAGAAAAGCGGGGCGGAGGACAGCCAGCGGAAAACGGAGGAAGATTTGCCGGCCGGGTACCGATACGTCACCGTGGAGCTGGGACTGAATAACGAGAGCTATATCGAAGTGAAGAGCGGCTTGAAGGAAGGATTGACGATTATGGTGCCGGTGGTGCAGGCTTCGTCCGATTCCGACAGCACCCAAAAGACACAGGGTGACGCAGCCGGCGGAATGCCCGGAGGCGGTGGCATGCCCGGCGGAGGCGGCGGAATGTCCGGCGGAGGCGGCGGAATGCGCGGCGGAAGCGGCGGAATGTCCGGCGGCGCTCCCGGTGGCGGCCCGGGAATGTAGCGGAGGACGGGACGATGAGAGAATCTGTTTTGAAACCGGAGGCTTCCATGATCCGCTTGGAGGATATTTATAAAATCTATCAGATGGGCGACGAGGAGGTCCACGCGGTGGATGGGATCGATCTGTCCATCGGGGAGCGTGAAATGGCGGCTATCGTGGGCCAGTCCGGCTCGGGAAAATCCACTTGTATGAATATCATCGGCTGTCTGGACGTACCCACTCTCGGCAAGTATTATCTGAACGGCACGGACGTGGGAAGTTTAAACGACGACCAGCTGGCGGACATTCGCAATAAAACGCTGGGATTTATTTTTCAGCAGTACAATTTGATTCCTAAGCTGACCGTTT
>CAUHLX010000112.1 GCA_959606705.1 uncultured Bacillota bacterium
TAAATACGGCGGCGATTTTGACCGGAACCGCCATTGGAAGCATTGCAAAGAAGGGGATCAAACCGGAGTATCAAGAGGCGTTGTTCAACGCTATGGGTTTGGCCGCGGTGGCGGTGGGGGGAAACGCGGTGGTTCGGAACATGCCCGAGAGTGAATTTCCCGTGCTGTTTATTATCAGTCTGGCCATCGGCGCGCTGGTGGGAAATATGGTGGATCTGGACGGGCGGTTCCAGCGTCTTACCCATCGATTTTCCAAATCCAATCTGGGAGAAGGGCTGTCCACGGCGATTCTGCTGTTCTGCATCGGAACGCTTTCGATTTTAGGGCCCATTCAGAGCGCGCTGTACGGGGACAACACCTACCTTTTCACCAACGCCACGCTGGACTTCGTGACTTCCATGGTGCTGGCATCGGCATATGGCATCGGGATCGCGGCGGCCGCCGCAGTGCTGTTCTGCTGGCAGGGAGCTATTTTTCTGGGAGCCAGCTTTCTGGCGGATTTCCTTTCCTCCGCGCTGTTGACGGAAATTTCCGTGGTGGGAGGCATTCTCATCGCCAGCTCCGGTCTTTCCATTTTAAAAATAAAAGACTGCAAGGCTTTGAACATGCTTCCGGCTCTGCTGGTGCCGGTGCTTTGGTTTCTGATCAGAGGACTGTTTTAAATGGTTTTTTCAGCGGGTTCTCATGGGTTTTCGGTGGTTTTTTCGCTCGTGGCGTGGTAATGTTATCATATGGATCAAATATGACAGCGTCGAAGCGCAAGGAAGGAGCCGAGAATGGGTTTATTTGGGTTTGGCAAGAAGAAGGATCAGCAGGAGGAGCCGAAGACCAAGGAGGTTCAAGAGGAGCCGATCAAACAGAATTTGGAGGAAAAGGGAGAGTTTCAGTCTTTGCTGACGATACAGCTCCTGTTCCGAGAAAAGGGGATCAGACCTTCCGTGGAGCAGATTAAGGCGGCCCTTACGGAGGCGATGGGAGAAGTGGAGGTGGTGGCCGATTTGGATCATTCCCTTTCCTCCTTCGCGGTCAAGCGTTATCCCGTGGAATATGACAACGGACAGTCCGTGCCGGCCCAGGTGCTCATGGCGGATTTCAACCCCTTTGATTCGGGGAAGGTAGACGCGATTCAGCGCAGTCAGCTATGGGACTGTCAGGACGGGGAAGCGCTTCTGGATTCCTGCGCCTATCAGGTGATGCTTTCGGATTTTATGGCGGCGGGTCTCGATTATAAGGACCGCTGTACCATGCTGGCGGACTGGCTGGAGGTGGCGCTGAAGCTGTTCCCGGATTGTGAAGCGGTGTGGGTGCCGTCGTCCGGGAAGCTGCTCACGCGTCAGCAGGCGCTGGAATTTGACGGAGGAAAGGAGAACCGCTTTATCTATTATGCGGTCAATGCCAGATTTTTCCGGATTCAGGACACGGAGGACATGGTAGTCGACACCTTAGGGCTGTACTCCATCGGACTGCCGGATGTACAGTATCATTTCCACGACCTGGACCCTAACGCGGTGGTGAATCACGCCTACAACGCGGCTTCCTACCTTTATGATAAAAACGCTCCGATTGAGAATGGAGAGACCATCGACGGACTTTCCCCGCAGGGAATCGACCGGGAGGTGCAGTGGGTTTGTCAGTATGAGGACGCGCTGATTCAGCCGGCTCGTGTGGTGATGGATATCTGCGCCGGAGAATATGCCGCCGGCGGCAGAGGATAAGGGGGCGACGAATGAACGAAATTCAGATGCGGGCGGCTCAAAGAGCGCTGGAAGAATGGCTGGCGGACGACCAGGAGTTGGGAAAGGTTCCTTCAAAGATGGAGTGTGTGGGGACGTTTGAGCTTCACGAGCTTCTCTATTACATATTCAAGTATAAGAAATCTCTGCTGGGGAAATGGCTGCTGGGAGTCTGCGGCGGCTTTGAAGAGGACGGCTCGGACCACTGTGGACACGTGTTCAGCGAGATGGAGGAATACGATCCGGCCAACGCGGAGGAAAAATGCGTGGCAATGGTGGAGATGATTCGTGAATACTGGATGAAGCAGGCGGCCGGAGGGGAAGTCGGCGAGGAACGGAGCGGCGGCGAGGACCAGGGAGGCGGCGGCTCTTTCGTGGGCTTTGTCCTGTTGGATTCCTGTCAATGGGATCGGAGAAAATTGATCTCTGATCTGAAAGCGGATTGGGGAATGGAGACGACGGACAGCCAGGAGGATGAGAACAGCCTGGTGTTCGATCTGGACGGCGGGATTGCGGCGGTGAGCCTGATGCCGGCGCCGATCCCCGACGGCGAGGCAGTCGGAGCGGCGGAGACCAATTACATGTGGCGGGATGCCGTGGCCGCGGCCAAGCGGCATCAAGCGCACTTGATGGTGGCGCTGATGGGGAAAGGGAATGACCCCCTGGCAATGGGGAAAAATTTCGTCAAGCTGTGTGACGCTAGTCTCAAACAGGAAAACGCCCTGGGCATTTACGCCAGCGGTACGGTGTTTCAGCCGGAGTTTTATCACGAAGCCGCGGAGATTCTTCGAGAGGACGGGCTTCCGGTGCTGAATTTGATCCATTTCGGTCTCTATCAAAGTGAAGAGGGAGTCAACGGCTTTACCCACGGGCTGGCGGACTTGGGAAAAGAGGAGATCGAGGTGCTGGGGAGCCGGGAGAGCGCTGAAGCGGTTCGGGACTTCTTATTCAATATCGTCTGTTATATTTTAGACGGGGACGTGGTGCTGAATGACGGCGAGACCATTGGTTTCACCGCGGAGCAGATGCTCCCCATCACCCGCTCACCGGGAGTTGCCGTGGAAGGGGACAGCTTGAAGATTGGGTTCTAAGAAAGCATCCCTGAAAAAACGGACAATCCGAATTTCCCGCCGCTGACATAGAGCGGTGGTCTGCCGCGTATGAATATAGGCAGCAAACCGACCCGGCATGGCTTGCAAGGCCAGCCGGGTCTTTCATACGAAGACAGGCGGTTTCTATGAGACGGGAAAATGAACTTTTTGAAACAGCGTCCATTCCGGGCGCGGTATTGGCTTTGAGTGTTCCCACGATGATGGGAATGGCGTTGACCGTGGTCTACGGCATGGCGGATATGATCTTTGTGGGAATGACCGGGGACGCCAGCCAGATCACGGTGACCGCGCTGCTCAGTCCGGCTGCCATGGTGGTGATGGCCATGGGAGGAATTTTCGGGATCGGAGGCGCGTCCTGCATCTCGAGACAGCTGGGCTTGCGGCAGCGAAAGCTGGCGGCTCAAACCTGTTCCTTCTGTTTCTACGCCACTCTGTTGGCCGGACTATTCTGCACTTGGCTGGGTCTGCTGCTGCTCCCCGAGATATTGGCGGTGCTGGGCGGAACCGGAGAAATTTTTCCCCTGGCCACGGCGTATGGCCGCATCGTGTTCTGGGGAACCACTCCCGCGGCCCTATCTTTTGCGATGAACCAGATGATCCGAGCCCGGGGCGCGGCCGGAAAATCCATGAACGGAATGCTGCTGGGGGCGGCTCTGAATCTGATTTTGGACCCGATTTTAATTTTAGGCGTGGGGTGGGGAGCCTGCGGAGCGGCGGCGGCGTCGCTTATCGCAGACTGCTGCTGTCTGGCGTACTATTTGAGCGTTTTACTGCGGGACGAGATTTTATCGATCCGCCTTGCGGATTTTTCCGTCAATCGCTGTGTGATGGGCGGGGTTCTGGCGGTTGGGCTTCCCGCCTGTCTGGCAAATTTTACGATCTGTATTTCCGAAACACTGTTCAACCGCCTGGCTCTTGCACACGGAGATCACGTGGTGGCGGCGTTCAGCGTGGCGTCCCGGGTCCTGATGATCTCCAACATGGTGGTCATGGGAATGGCAAAAGGAGCGCAGCCCCTGATCGGCTATAGCTTTGCAGCCGGAAATTGGAAGAGAATGCGGGGAACGGTGCGGTTCGCCTGTGGCTTGGGAACGGCCATCTGTCTGGGGTTTGCAGGTGTGGTCTATTTTCGGAGCGGCGGTTTGATCCAGATTTTCACCAATGATCCCGATGTGGTTTGGCTGGGAACCGTGATTTTGGACGCCATGGTGATTGCGATTCCCACTGCCGGAATGGAAGCTGTCCTGCTCAGTACGTTTCAAGCCATGGGGAAAAGCGCGGCGCTTCTGCTCCTCTCGGTGGGACGGCAGGCGCTGATCTGCATTCCGCTGATGTTTTTGATGGATCACCGGCTGGGACTTTCGGGACTGATACTATATCAACCGGCAAAAGAGTATGTGACGATTGTTATGGCCGCGGTTCTTTATGGGAAATATGTGGGAAAGGAAAAACCGTATCGAGGCTGAGGCCACCGATCGGGTTCTTTCTCTTATTTTTTAAGTTCCCCCCTCTTTTATACTCTGTTTATGGTAAAATAAAGAATAGAAAGGGGGGCTGGAGATGCATGAATATCAGGCGGTCGTAGGCAGCAGCCGAGTGGGAGCGGACGGAAGGCTTACCATTGGGGCGGCAGTGGACTACATGCAGGATTGCGAGTGGTTCGATATTGTAGGAGAGCCGGAGGCCTCGGCTTATTTTGAGGAAAACGGGGTGGGCATGTTCGTGGTGTCCCGGCAGCTGGACTTGATCCGCATGCCGCTGTTTTCGGAGAAGATCACGGTTCGGACTTGGGCGTATGACTGCACCAGACTGCTGGGGTTTCGAAATACCCTGATCTGCGATGGCGCGGGGGAGGTCTGCGTGGCCAGCTATTCCATCGGCTCCTTTGTGGAAAAGGAGAAGGGCCGGTCCGCCAGAGTGCCGCAGGCAATCGCGGATTCTATTTTCAAGGATGAGAAATATCCCATGGTATATCTGCCAAGAAAGATTGCGGTACCTGAAACGGGGGGAGAGGTCCTTCCGGAGGAACGGGTCCGCAAATATCACATCGACAATAACCGGCATATGAACAATGCCAGATATCTGGAAATTGCGGAGGATTGCCTGCCGGAATATTTTCCGTTCGATCAGCTTCGCGTGGAGTATAAGACGCCTGCCAAACGGGGAGATCGGATTACGCCGCGGCTGTTTTGCGTGGAAGCGTCGGAAGCGTCGGAAGAGGACCGAAAAGGGAAGACGATGATTGTTTCGCTCCGCGATCAGGAGGGCAGGATCAACGCGGTGGTTGAATTTGGCCGCAGGGACCGGGATCAGGAACGGTAAGGATTTATGACGATCAAGAGCGAGCTGGGACAGAAGTGGCGTTTCTACTTGTTTTGTTTTTATCCATATTGTGTGATCGGATGGCTCTATGAAGTGGCGATGAGCTTTCTTCACGGATTCGGTTTTGAGAACCGCGGCGTTTTGTTCGGCCCATATTTGCCGATTTATGGGTTTGGAGCGGTCGTGCTGGCGGTGCTGCTCAAACCGGTCATGGAGAAAAAACACGCTTCGGACAGAATTTCGATGACGCCGTTACTAGTGTTTGCGGCAATTGTTCTCATTTCCACCGTCATCGAATATGCCGCCAGCTGGGGGCTGGAGCTGTTGTTCGATTATCGCTGGTGGGATTACAGCCAGGATTTTATGAATTTGAATGGCCGCGTCTGTCCGCGGACAAGTCTTAAATTCGGGCTGGGCGGCATGGTGTTCTTATACGTGTTTCAACCGTATTTTCAGCGGCTGTTTCATCGGCTTTCACCGTTGGTGCGAACGGTCTTTTCAGCTGGGTGCGGCGCGGTGATGCTTCTGGATTTGGCAATTGCTTTGATCCGGTATTTTTGGTAGAAAAGGAGCGGAAAATGAATCATTTTTTTGACTACGATCTAGGAATTGGCTCGTTTCGAATCGTTGACAACGGTGAGGCCGTCACGCAGATCCGCTTGCTGGGAAAACGTGGAGGCACTTCGGCGCAGATTGCGGAAGCCGCCGCGGCGACGGAAGAGGAAACCCCGTTAATTCGCAGGGCGGCGGAGCAGCTGCGGGAATACCTGGCGGGAGAACGTCGGGAATTTGACCTGCCTCTGGCGCCTCAAGGAACGGAGTTTCAAAAGAAGGCCTGGGCGGAGCTCTGCCGGATTCCCTACGGAGAAACTCGCAGCTACAAGCAGATTGCCGAAGCGGTAGGCTGTCCCAAAGGCTTTCGCGCCGTGGGAATGGCCAACAATCGCAACCCGATCATCATCGTGATTCCCTGCCATCGGGTGATTGGAGCCAACGGCGGCCTGGTCGGCTATGGCGGCGGCTTAGATGTAAAGGAACAATTATTGAAGCTGGAAGGTATTTTATAAGGAGGAGCATGATGAAGGTATTGCTGATCAACGGAAGCCCTCATGAAAAGGGCTGCACCTATACCGCTCTGGCGGAGATTGCGGCGGTCTTGGAAGGGGAAGGAGTGAACGCTGAAATTTTTCACATCGGAAATCGGCCGATCCGGGGCTGCACGGCCTGCGGCAGATGCGGCGAGCTTCCCGGGCGCTGTGTGTTTGACGAGGATTCGGTAAACGCGGCTCTTGAAAAGGGAGAGGCGGCGGATGCTTTCGTATTTGGCTCTCCCGTGTATTTTGGGTCGGCCAATGGGGCTATGATCTCGTTTTTAGACCGGATGTTTTACGCCGGGGACTGCTTTGCGTTTAAGCCCTGTGCCTGCATCTCCTCGGCTCGCAGGGGAGGCAGCACGGCTGCCATGGATCAGCTGAACAAGTACCCCACGATTGCGGCGATGCCGGTGGTATCGGCAAACTATTGGAATATGGTTCACGGCAATACTCCCGAGGAGGTTCGACAGGACCTGGAAGGGATGCAGAACATGCGGGATCTGGGCCGAAATATGGCTTGGATGCTGAAGTGCATCGAGGCGGGAGCAGCGGCGGGGATCAAACCCCCGGTCTCGGCGGAGCCTAAGGTGTTCACCAACTTTATCCGTTAAAAGCGAAAGCGAGGAAAACGGAAGGAGCTTTTCCCGGAGAGGAGAAGCGCTTTCTGTTTTTTTCACGTTCATAGGAAATTTTTTATGAGAATATGCGAAGGATTTTTCACGGCCCAATCGTCTAATAGGGGAAGGGGGGAGGAAATGGATCGGGACATGATGAATGAAACAGCTCATAGGGAAGCGCTGAATCAGTGGATGCGGGATTATGGAACCGGTCTGCTGCGAATGAACTTCCTTTATTTAAAGGATTTACAATTAGCTGAGGACGTGACACAGGAAACGTTTTTTCGGGCGTACCGAGAGTACGGAACGTTTCGCGGAGAATCCTCCGTTAAGAGCTGGTTGACGCGAATCGCGATCAACTTGTGCAAGGATCAGCGGAAACAGGCGTGGTTTCAGCGGGTGGATCGTCGAGAGTGGGACGCGCAGTCGGAACCTCCTGACGAAGAACGCTCCGTTCCGGGAACGGAGGAAGAGGTTTTGGAGCATCAGAGAAATCAGGAGCTGCTGGAAGCCGTGATGGAACTGCCGCCCAAAAACAAGGAGGTTCTGCTGATGTATTATTACCAGGAGCTGAAGGTTCGGGAGATCGCCGCGATCCTGAAGATTCCTGAGAAAACGGCTGCCAGCCGGTTGGAACGCGGTCGAAGGATGCTGAAGGAACGATTGAAAGGGTGGTCGGAAAATGAAACGGAGATTGGATGACAGCCTGTCCGACGTGCGCTTTGATGAGAGCATGGAAGAAGGTGTGTGGAGGAAGATTGACAATTTTGAAGCCAGGTCGCCGAGAAAGAGGGGGTGGACGGCCGGTCGGGCGCGGATCGCTTTGGCGGCTTGCCTGTGTGTGGTCATGCTCACCGGAGTAGGCTTCGCCATGGAAATCCCCCAGCGTCTGTTGAGTCAAATGGGAATCGTCCTGGAGCCGGTTAATAGAACCACCGTATCGGAGGGCATCGAATTGACCGTAGTCGGAGCGGCGGCGGATGGGGATTCCGCGGAGGTATATTTTACACTACGGGATTTGGAAGGAGACCGTATTTCGGAAAGAACCTCCGTTTATGACGTTCGATTGTCGGGAGTGAGCGTTTTGGGCTGCATCAGCGACGGCTATGATCCGTCAAGCCGAACGGCCGCTTTCCATCTGGAAGGGGACGGAGGGAAAAATCTTAATGGAAAAAAAATAAAGCTGGATCTGACTTCATTGATCGATGGAGATTCGGATCCCATCCTCCATGGTTCGGAGCTGTCTCCCCGAAAAATTTTGGAGGAACAGGCGGCGGCCGGCACCGAACCCCGCTTTGTAAAAAGCGAGAATGTCCCCAACGCCGCGCCTTTCTGGAATTGCCAGAATCAGGCGGGGATACCATATCAAAACGCATTGAAGGAGGCGGACGAAATGCCGCTGCTTCCCATCGGGACCATGGACTTGAAGCTTCCGGGAGTCGATTGGGCTGTGATTACCAATCTGGGCTATCGGGACGGCTGGCTTCATATCCAGGCCAGTTATGATCCGGGTCGGAGGGGGGAGAACCATGGTTACTTCTGTCTCATTG
>CAUHLX010000113.1 GCA_959606705.1 uncultured Bacillota bacterium
TGACCTGGAACGTCTGGAGAGCCTGATCAACGAAAGAACGAGGGCGCTGGTAATAAATTCTCCCAACAATCCCACTGGCGCCTGCCTCACGAGAGCGACACTAAATGGAATTGGAAAGCTGGCGGAAAAGTATGATCTCATCGTGATTTCCGATGAAATTTATACTGCCTACGGTTTTCAAAAACCTTTCATTTCTATTTTGGAAGTGGAGGGTATGAAAAAGCGAGCGGTGGTGATCAACAGCTTTTCCAAGAATTTCAATATGACCGGATGGCGAGTGGGCAATATCATTGCCCCGCCGCCGCTGGTGCGGGTTATTCAGGAGATTGACGGGAATGTGACCTTCACAGCGTCCTCCGTTTCCCAGCGGGCGGCATTGCATGCACTGAGAATACGAAAGGAGATTCAGCCAGCCATTGTCGAAGAGTACCGAAGTCGAGTCAATGACGCGGTGGATCAGATCAATCAAATTGACGGAATGTCCGCACGTCCGGTGGAAGGAACGTTTTATATTTTTATCAATATTAAGGAGACTGGCGGGACCTCGGAAGAAATAAGCCGTCGGATTTTGGAGGAAGCCCACGTGCTGACTCTGCCGGGGAATGCCTTTGGAAGCTGCGGCGAAGGATATCTAAGGGTCGCCTGCACCGTGAGAAAAGAGGTGTTAAAAGAAGCGTTTCAACGCATTCGCCGCATGAAGCTCATTCATAACAACTCACAAAACCAATGATTCTCACGGTGGGAAAAAGGGGAGGACACAATGAATATCATCGTTTTGATCAAGGAGGTTCCCGATATGAAGCGGGTGCGATTCCATCGGGAAAAAGGGGTGGTGGACCGAAGCTCCGCGGATGCCGAGATCAATCCATTTGATTTAAACGCTCTCCAGTTGGCAAGTGACTTGAAACGTACCTCTGCGAACGGGAGTGTCACGGCCTTGTCTATGGGGCCACCAAAGGCGGAGCGATCCTTGCGCGACGCCTTTGCCAGGGGAGCGGATCGGTTGGTGCTTCTTACGGACCGAAGGTTCGGAGGTGCGGATACCTGGGCCACGGCCAGGACACTGTCCGCTTGGATTATGAACAGTGGGGAATACGACCTCATTCTGTGCGGTGAAAAATCCGTAGATGGGGATACGGCCCAGATCGGCGCTGAGGTGGCGGAGTTTCTAGGAATTCCTCACGCTTATTATGTGGATCGCCTGACGCAATTGGACCACCAACGATTGGAGGTAGAGATCGAACAAATCTGTGGAGCGCGGCAGAGCAGGACTCTCCGCTTTCCGGCGCTGATCAGCGTGACAAAGAATATCAATAAGCCGACCCTTCCTACCGTAGAGCGCAAGCTGGAATCCCTGGAGACTTCCATAGAAACCGTCAACCTGGAAGCACTTTCCGATGTGCTGACGGAGGAAGAAACGGGCAGACGAGGCTCGCCCACAAAGGTTCAAAAAATAGAAATTCCGGATTCGATATTACGCGTCGGGAAAATTTATCGGGAAAATTCGGATGAGTTTATCGATTGCGTAATCAGTGAGGTAAAAGGATGAAAAGCGAAGGAAGAGAGAAAACCATCGAAGAAAGAGGAAAACAAAATCATCGAATTATGGTACTGGCAGATCATGACGGCAGAAAGCTTCACAAAATCAACGGAGAATTGCTGGGCAAGGGAGCGGAATTAGTGCGGCAGGGAAATGCGTTGGGGATCGGGCCTTTTTCCCTGGAATGCCTTTTGGCAGGACCGGCGGGCCTTCCCGCGGAGGAGTTGTGCTGTCGTGGTGCGGAAAAAGTACATTATTTGGAATCCTCAAGCTTTAGGATAATGGAAGAGTGCCTCCATAAGGAACCGATGATCCGTTTTCTTATCGAAATCCGCCCGGATGTGCTGCTGATCGGAGCTACGGAGTTTGGCCGATCACTGGCTCCTCGAATCGCCGCGGCGCTGGGATGCGGGCTGACCGCGGACTGCACGGATCTGAAATTGGATTCTGACGGAAGATTAGTCCAGATTCGCCCCGCGTTTGCGGACAATATTTTAGCGCATATTCGCAGTGAAGGCTTGCCGCAGATGGCAACGGTTCGCTGCAAAGAATTTTCGCAGGCGGCCTATGACGCCCAAATGCCGGTAAATGTCGTGAGAATTCCACTAGAGCCGCGAACATCGGAGATATTCGGAGTGGAAAAAATCAGAACGCTTGCCGCGGCGGAGGAAGATATCACGGAAGCGGAGATCATCGTGGCGGCGGGAAGGGGAATCAAACGAAAGGAAGACCTTAAGATGATGGAGCGGCTGGCCGATGCGGTAGGAGGCAAGCTCGCCGTATCGCGGGCCTTGGTGGACGCGGGGATTGCTAAAAGCTCCCGTCAGGTAGGCTATAGCGGACATCGGGTAAAGCCGCGGATCTATATTGCCTGTGGGATATCGGGAGCGCCTCAGCATCTGGCGGGGATGAAGAATGCTCGGACCGTCATCGCCATCAATTCCGATCCCTCCGCACCGATTTTCCGAGTTGCCGATTTGGGATATGTGGGGGATCTTTACGAGCTGATTCCTCAGTTAATCCGGGGATTGGAGGGATTGGAGAAGGGAGGGAAAACGGATGGAGATACGCGTAATGAAAGCCTTAAAGGGAATTGTGGGTGAAGATTATCTGATTGCCGATGCGGAACGTAAGACCGCCTATTTCTATGACGAGGTGGAACCCAGCCTGCGACCGGAAGCGGACCTGCGTTCGATTGTGGTGAAACCGGCCAACACGCAGGAGATCTCCCGCATTCTTTGTTTGGCCAATGATGAAAGAATCCCCGTAGTGGTCCGCGGAGGAGGAACCGGTTTGTGTGGAGCTTGTGTCCCTACGCAAGAGAGCATTGTTTTGTGCACGGAACGAATGTCTCGGATTTTAGAGATCGACGAGAAAAACATGGTGGCCGTAATGGAAGCGGGGGTCACACTGTTCGATCTGCTGGAGGAGCTGGAAAAACATGAAGGTTTGAGCTTCCCCGTGCATCCTGGCGACGAAGGGGCGCAGATGGGCGGCATGGCAGTGACCAATGCGGGAGGCGCGAGAGCGGTGCGGCATGGGGTGATGCGCAAGCAAATCATGGGATTGGAGGTGGTGACACCCAACGGTGAAATTTTAATGCTCGGAGGGAAGCTGATCAAGAATAACGCGGGTTATAATCTCATGCATTTGATCATTGGCAGCGAGGGGACGTTAGCGGTGGTGACGAAGGTGATCTTGAAAATCTATCCGAGGGATCCCTTTTCCGCTACGGTGATCGCACCGTTTCCGACATTTGAGCGGGCGTCGGAGACCGTGATTCAACTGCTGAAAAGCGGCTCCGTACCTCTAGCGGTGGAATATCAGGATAAAAGGCTGTTTGTGGAAACCGCAAAGATGCTGGGCAAGAAATGGCAGGCCGAACAGGGCCAGGCCGACCTGATGATTATACTGTCGGAGAAAACGGAACAGGCGCTATATGATACGCTGCGTCAGGTAAATGAGATCTGCAAAGCCAACGGAGCCTATGAGCTTTTGTACGCTGGGAAAAAAGAGGAGCAGGAGGAACTTCTGTTTATTCGCAATTCTCATTGGGAGCTGATCAAGGATATCGAGGGCTATTCCTTCGATATGGCGGTTCCGGTGGGAGACGTGTCGGAATTTTTAACGGAGTTGAAAGAGCTGGTTCGCACATACGGCACGGTGACCAACGTTACCGCCCACATCGCGGATGGGAATATTCACAGTGATATTGTGCTGGTGGATGGACAACTCCCGGAATACGCCGACGAATTGAAGGAGAAGATGTTCGCAGCTTGTTTTCGTCATGGCGGGACGATTACCGGGGAGCATGGGATCGGCAAGATCCGAGTGGAAGAATTAAAGCTTCAGAAATCCCCCTATGAACTAGAACTGATGCGGGGGATTAAAAAGGTATTCGATCCGAACGGAATATTAAATCCGGGAACGGTATTGGAAGAACAGAGGGGGGCGTAGTCAGTGGAAGGGGAACGGTATGAACGGTGGAAACGAGAACTGTTTGAAAGAATTGACCGGCATTTATCCGAGATGATCGCCTTGAGCGATGATCTGGCGGAGCATCCGGAATTGTCCGGACAAGAATATGAAAGCGCCCGGAAGCTAGGAGCGTGGCTGCGGGAAAACGGTTTTCTGGTAGAACTCCCCTTTGCGGGGATGGAAACGGCATTTCGAGCGAAAATTCCGCGAACGAATTCTCGACCGCCGCGGCCCGGAACGGCTGGCGGAACAGTTGGCGAACCGCCGCGCCGAGTGGCTCTATTAGTGGAATACGACGCGCTTCCCGGACTGGGCCATGCCTGTGGTCACTGTGTCAGCGCCGCCATCAGTCTGCTCGCGGGAACCGCTCTGGCACCTTTTCAGGAACGATTGAACATGGAGCTCCATCTCATTGGAACGCCCAATGAGGAAAACGGCGGGGCCAAGTGCGAAATGGCTGGGGACGGCGTCTTTGATGCCTATGATATGGCGATGATGGTCCACTTATATGATGAGAATCTTCTGATGCCTCGAATGCTGAATCTAAACGTGTACCGCTACGCTTTTCAAGGAAAGGCCGCGCATGCTTCCGCGGCTCCTTGGGAGGGAAGAAATGCATTGAATGCGGCTCAGCTTATGATGCACGGGGTGGATATGCTGCGGCAGCACGTGACTCCGGATGTGCGGATGCACGGAATTTACAGCGGCGGAGGCTCGGCGCCCAACATCGTACCGGAGAAGGCGGAGCTTTTCTTCTGTCTCAGAGCGTTGGAACGAAAGAACTTAAATGAAGTAACACGCTTGGTGGAGGATTGTGCGCGGGGTGCGGCCATCGCGACCCAAACCACTTATACCTGTGAGATGCCGGAGATCCCCTATGAGGCGTTGAAGCCGAATCGAGCCGGTCTGGAGACTCTGGCTGAAGTGTTTGCGGAATTGGATTTGCCCTTAGGGGAAGGGAAGGAACTGTTCGGCTCCTCCGATGCCGGGAACGTGAGCGTGGTTTGTCCCACATTTCATCCCATGCTGGCGATTGCGGAACGGGGGATCGCGGTCCACACTCGGGAATTTGCAAGGGCGGCGGTATCGGAACGAGCGCATGAGGCCATTCGCACCGGAGCACAGGTTATCGGGCTGCAGGTGATCAAACTGCTAGGTGATTCACAGAGATTCCGGCAGCTGCGCCGTGACTTCGAAGACTAAAATATAAGAAGCTTGACCGGACCACTTGTGTTCGCCTGATAAAGGCAGAGCAAAAGTGGTCCTTGCTTATTAAGATACGGCCGTTATGCTTTTGCGTCCGTTCTCTTCATGTGGTAGAATATTTGCGGACGAAAAATTTTCAAGAGGGAAACGAAGAATGGAATCTGCAAAACCTGGATCGCGAATACCGAGTGCTCTTTGTGGGGGATGGAGCGACGGCACCCTCCGAATTGATCGCTCAGGGTGGAAACGGGCGGATCGGTTTCAATGATACTTCGGAAATCAAGAAGCTGGCTTGAAACGGAGAGAGCTTTCGGCCTTGCCGATAGGAATGAGGTGAGAATGTGATTTTAGAAAAAACCTTTACAAAAACGGGCCGGAATCTCCGCTCCATCGAGGAGACGGTTTACTCCATACCGCCGCAAGAGCTGGAGAGCTTTTTCTTAGGCTATATGGAACTGGAAAATACCTACCGATGCGCGATCCGTGAGGTCAGCACCAAGCTGGAGGTCCTGGACGATGAGTTTCAGGCCCGAGATAAACGAAATCCCATTCACAGCATTCAGAGCCGATTGAAGTCCCCAGACAGCATCGCGGAAAAGCTGCAGAGGAAGGGATTTCCGGTAAATTTGGAGTCCGCTCGGGAACACCTTACGGACATTGCGGGGATCCGGGTGATCTGTTCTTATATCGACGATATCTACACCATTGCGGAGTTGCTCAAGAGTCAAGACGATATCGTTGCCGTGAAGGAAAGCGATTACATCAGCAAGCCTAAGAAAAATGGCTATCGCAGTCTGCACTTGGTGGTAAAGGTGCCGGTGTTTTTCTCCCGCGGAAAGGAATGGGTTCCCGTCGAGATTCAGATTCGTACGATTGCTATGGACTTTTGGGCTAGCTTGGAGCATCAATTGAGGTACAAAGCGGAAGGATCCGTTCCTCGGCAGGTGATGACCGATCTTAAAGAATGCGCTGAAACGATCTCGGATACGGACCGGCGGATGCAGGAAATTTATTACCAGCTGAGAAAGACCGAATAAGGCGGACGAAGCATTTTGCAAGGATAAAGCAAACGGCGAAAGGTCCGGTCCTCTCGCAGTGAGAGGGCCGGAGTTTCGCCGTTTTACACGCGGAGGGGTCTTTGCTCCGTTATTCTTTCGAATGCTCCGCGTTTATTTCAATTCGTAAATTTCACTGAATTTCTTGGTGAGATAATCGGTGTAATAGCTGGGGTCGAAGGGTTTTCCGCAAGCCTGCTCGATGAGCTGGGTAGGATCGAGGCGTTGTCCGAACCGCCAAATTTTATCAGCCAGCCAGGAAACGATGGGTTTCAGATCTCCCTTGCGGATCAGGCCGTCTACGTTCAGATCTTCCTGCATGCGGTTCATGATTTGAGCGGAGTAGGCACTGCCGATGGCATAGGAAGGGAAATAACCCATGGAACCGCCGCTCCAGTGGGAGTCCTGCAAAACGCCGCGGGTGTCGTCGGGAACCTCGATCCCCAGATACTCTTTGACCAGATCAGCCCAAAGCCCGGGCAGCTCTTCCTGGGAAACCGTGCCCTCTAACAGTCGTTTTTCCGCCTCGTAGCGAACCATGATGTGCAGGCAGTAGGTCAGTTCATCCGCTTCGATGCGAATCAGAGAAGGCTGGCATTTGTTGACCGCCCTGTAAAACTGCCGAGGAGTTACTCCTGCCAGCTGTGTGGGAAAAAGTTCCGCCAACTTGGGGAAGATCAGCTCGATGAAGGCTTCGCTTCGACCGATCAGGTTTTCGAACAGACGGGATTGGCTTTCGTGGACACCCATGGAAATTCCCCCGGACACTCGCGTGTACATCAGTTCTTCGCCGGTGTGCAGCTCATAGAGCGCGTGACCGCCTTCGTGAATCACGGAGTACATGGAGCTGGCCATTTTGTCCGGATAATAGTGGGTAGTGATTCGTACGTCATGCCGGCTGAAATCCGTGGTAAAGGGATGTTCCGATTCACTGATGGCGCAGTATTTTCGATCGATGGTTAAGACCCCCATTAGATATTCGGAAAGCTTTTTCTGCTGTTCTACGGGGAATTCCTGCCTGAGAAAGCTGTCGTCCACCTCGACGCCTTCCTCACCGATCCGTTTCACCAGGGGAACGATCGTTTCCCGCAGCTGGCTGAAAAAAGAATCCAGCTGCTCCATGGTGAGGCCTCGTTCGAACTGATCCAGCCAAACATCATAGGGTTTGGCTTCCGGATCGTAGTATCCTGCAAATGTTCGGAGTGTCTCGGCTATTTTAATGATGTAGGGACCAAACGATTCGTAATCGTTTTCGGATTTTGCCTTTTCCCAAACACTTTCCGCCTCATTAATCAGACGGGTAAAGGCGGTGTACTCCTGCTGGGGGACCTTGCTGGTCTGATCGTAATCTCTGCGCAGCAGCTCTACTTCCCGTCTTTGCAAGTCGTCCAGCTCCGCGGCGTGCTCTCCCAGAAAGGTCAAAAGCGCTTCCGTATCCTTATTGGCGAAGATTTCATAGGAAAAGCCGGACAATTCGGCCAGCGCTTCGCCTCGACTGTCCGAGCTCCCCTCCGGCTGTCATAACTGATCAGCCCCGAAGCGAAGTCCAGAGCGTACATTTTCTTTTGCAGCTGCTCCAGTTGCCGAAGTGCATCTTGAATATTCATCATCACGTTCTCCTTTTTTTCATTGATAGTGGTATTATATCCCGTGGATTGACGTTCTACAACGTTTGCCTCGGAGTCCGAAGAACTTTTCATGAAAAAGACTTGAAAACCTTTGAAATTTTTGATATTCTATAAAAGTCGTATGCGGGTGTTGTTCAATGGTAGAACGTCAGCTTCCCAAGCTGAAAACGAGGGTTCGATTCCCTTCACCCGCTCCAAATAAAAGAGCGCATCTCATGATGCGCTCTTTTATTTGGAGCGATCGGGGGAATCGGACTCGAAAGGGCGCAAGCGAAAGAGCGAGTAAAAGCGAATCTTCTGCAAATTCACGGCAGAAAAGGATTGTAAGTTTCGCAATGCTTGATATGATTAAGGAAGAAGGGCGTCCGGAAGGGAAGGTGATTGAAATGAATCTAAAAATTGATTTGACTTCACGTAATTACACCTCGGCGAATCGTAAGAGCATTTCTTACATCGTGATTCACTACACCGCCAACAACGGTGACACGGCGGCGGGAAATGCCAGCTATTTCCGCACCG
>CAUHLX010000114.1 GCA_959606705.1 uncultured Bacillota bacterium
AACCTTTTTGTTTCAGTTCCTCGTTCATCTCCCGCACCAGCTTGTAGGCGTAGGGTTTGGAAATCCCCAGCTCCTGGGACACCTCCTCCGCCCGTACAAACAGTTCTTTTGCCATGTTCAGCACCTCCTTATTGTTATTTCGCAAATATGTTAATGACCGTATTTTCATTATACATTAACGCAAGTGTTAATGTCAAGGATTCAATTCGCTTTTTTGTTAAACTTTTTCTTGCATATTTCGCTTATTTGCGCTATACTGTTTTCAAAGGCGGTGGGAGATTATGACAGTCGGAGATAAGATAAAGAAAATCCGCACCTTTCGGGGTATGACGCAAAAGGAATTGGGGCTGGCTATCGGCTTTGACGAAAAGGGAGCGGATAACCGTATCGCCCAGTATGAAACGAATTACCGTGTCCCCAAAAAGGAACTGTTGGATAAAATTGCCGAGGTTCTGCGTGTAGACCGCCAGAACTTCTATACCGTGGCCCCTGGCTGTGCCGAGGACTTCATGCGGACATTCTTCTGGCTGGACGAGGACAGCCCCGGCGCTATCCGTCTGTTCCAGCTTGTCCGCAATCCGGGCAAGACCGGGGCCTCTGATGATACCGCCGTGCGCTACAACGACAACGACGATTGGCCCGCTCACCCGCCCGTGGGTATTTACTTCAACTATGGCCTTGTGGACGAGTTCATGCGGGAATGGCTCTTGCGCCAGCAGGAACTTCACGCCGGTGAGATTACCAGGGACGAATACTTTGAATGGAAACTCAACTGGCCGTGTACTTGCGATGACAGTAAAAAGCATGACTACTATATCCAATGGCGCAAAGGAGAGGCGAAATCATGAAGATGCCTCCAGTAATTGACGCTGCCTTTTTTGCTCCCTGCGGAATGAACTGTATGGTATGCTATAAGCATTGCTATGCTAAAAAGTCCTGCGCCGGTTGTCTGCCGGGTAATGACGGCAAGCCAGAGCATTGTCGCAAGTGCAAGATTAAAGAGTGTGTTCAGGAAAAAGGCTTGACCTATTGCTTTGAGTGTATTTCCTTTCCCTGCAAACTGATAAAGAACTTAGAAAAGAGCTATAACCAGCGTTACGGCGCAAGCCTTGTGCAAAATAGCCTCTTTGTAAAAGAGTACGGCCTTACTGCTTTTATGGAACAACAGCTTAAAAAATACACCTGTTCAAGTTGCGGCGGCGTTATTTCGCTTCACGACAGAGAGTGCAGTAAGTGCCAAACCAAGGCAAAATAAATAGGGGCAAGCAAAAAACCGCCCTGCTGAATTTGTCGTTCAGCAGGGCGGTTTTGCTTGTCCCTTGCAATCATTCTCTTGGATACCGGGCCGATACGAAGTAGTATCAATCCAGTATCAAGCGGCAAAGCGACAGGCCAAAAAGCCTGTATTCATGCGGGTTTGCGCCCTTTCGGACTTCATTCCCACTCAATGGTCGCAGGGGGCTTAGGAGTCACGTCGTACATGACTCGATTGACACCCTCCACCTCTCCTACGATGCGCAGCGCAATCTTCTGGAGCAGTTGATAGGGCAGCTCCGCAACATCCGCGCTCATCGCGTCGCTGCTGAGAATCGCCCGCAGGACGATAGCCTGCTCATAGGTTCGGCGGCCATCCTTTACGCCGGTGGAACGACAACCGGGGCAAACCGTAAAATACTGCCAAATGCTGCGGTCCAGACCCGCATTCTTGATTTCTTCTCTGAGAATCGCGTCGGATTCCCGAACCATTTCCACCTTTTCTCTGGTAATGGCTCCTACCACGCGGACACCCAGGCCCGGACCCGGGAAGGGCTGACGCCACACCTGATCGTGAGGGATGCCCAGCACCTCGCCCACCTTGCGCACCTCATCCTTGAACAGCCACTTCAGCGGCTCCACCAATTCAAAGTCCACATCCTCCGGCAGTCCACCCACATTGTGATGAGATTTGACCACGCCTTTGTTGGAAATGCTTTCGATAATATCGGGATAGATCGTTCCCTGTACCAGGAAGTCCATCTTTCCCAGCTTGCGGGACTCCTCCTCGAACACGCGGATGAATTCCTCACCGATGATCTTTCTCTTGTGTTCCGGATCATCTACCCCGGCCAGCTTGTCCAAAAAGCGATCCACCGCGTCGATGGAAACCAGCTTCATCTTAAACTGCTTGCCGAAGATCTCCGCCACCTGCTCCGGCTCGTCCTTCCGCATCAAGCCGTGATTGACGAACATGCAGGTGAGCTGATCTCCCACCGCTTTATGTACTAACGCCGCCGCCACCGAGCTGTCCACCCCGCCGGACAATGCGCAGAGAACCTTCTTATCTCCTACCTGCGCGCGGATCTGCTCCACCATGTCCTCGATGAAAGCTTCCGTACTCCAGCTTCCGGAAAATCCGCAAGCATCAAAGAGGAACTTCCGAATTTCCTCCTCCGTCATTTGATTGCCCAGCTCCAGCACCGGCAGGCCTAAGCCCTCCAGCCCCTTTGCCTTCTCCTCCGCATCCTTCTCCACCGCTTCCTCTTCGCCGATGAACACCAGACCCTTCGGGCTCTTGGCCGTCACCTTCTCGATCGGCGTGTCGTAGGGCAGCACCTCACAGTAAACGCCGGCGGCTCTGGCCACCTTCGCCACCTTTTGATTGTTGTGCGCGCCGAAGTCGGCGATCAGCAGCAATTCCTTTTCCATCGTTTTCCCTCCATTTAACTTGGCCCGCGCAGTCGTGGATTACTCCTGACCCCGCGGGCTTCTCTTCGGTTTCTTATTCTATTTTACTTCAAAATCCTCTTTTCCTACGCCGCACAGGGGGCAGACGAAATCATCGGGTAGATCCTCCCACTTCGTTCCGGGCGCAATCCCACCGTCCGCATAGCCCTCCGCTTCATCGTACTCCCAACCGCATACCGTACAAACATAAACCTTAGAATCTGCCATATTGTTCACCATTGTCCTTTCTTTCTACCTACTTTAACCCATATTTTTTCATTTTTTGATCCAGAGCCTGTCGCGTGATTCCCAGCCTTCCGGCCAGCTTGGTCAGGTTGTGAATTTGAGCCGTCATAGCGATCAGAATATGCTTCTCATATTCGTCCACCGCTTCCTTCAAGCTCTGATCCGGGCGAAGAAGAGGTAAAAACGTGCTTCCCTCCACATCCCGGCTCCGGGAGCCTTGCAGCCCACACCGTTCCTTTACATAATCCGGTATATCCTCCAGTTCAATCAGCGGTCCCTCCGCGAAATTGAACGCTCCCTCAATGACATTTTTAAATTCGCGCACATTGCCCGGCCACTCATACAAAGTGAAGACTTGATTCACCTCGTCGGAAAGTCCCCGAATCTCGCGGTCCATTTCCGTATTGTACTGCTTGATATAGTATTCCGCTAAAACAGGAATATCATCCCTCCGATTGGCCAGCGGTTCGATTTGAAGCAAAACACTTCCCAATCGATAGAACAAATCCTCCCGCATCCGCTTTTCCTCGATGCAGACCAGTGGCGGTTCATTAATTGCGGCAATGATGCGGACATCCACCGTTTTGGATTCCGAGCCTCCGATCCGCGTCACCTTTTTTTCTTCGATGACCTTCAGCAGCTTCGCCTGCATATTCAGATCCATGGAATTGACTTCATCTAAAAAGATGGTCCCGCCGTCGGCAAGTTCGAAGATCCCCGGCTTATTTTCCGCTCCCGTGTAGCTTCCCTTGGTGGTCCCGAAAAAAATACTTTCCAGCAGCGTGTTGGGGATCGCCGCACAGTTTTGAGAAATAAACTCTTTTCCGTGCCGCTTGCTGGCGGTATGAATGGACTGCGCCACCAGTTCCTTTCCCGTCCCGGTCGCCCCGTAAATCAACACCGAGGAACTGGTTCGGGACACCCGTTCTACCTGTGCCCGCAGGTGTGCGGTGGACTGGGACCGACCGATGATATCCTCCAGGGTGAATAAGTCCTTATGATGATGACTGGTCATGGACGACACGTTAATTTCCGCCTTGTAAAGCTCCGGATAGGTGGCAATGCTCACCGCTCCGATGATCTTGCCCTTTTCTTTGATGGGAAAGGTGTTGTCCATCAGCGTCCGGGTCACTCCGTCGTAAGCAGTCATCTCTTCCACTCTGTTGATCGTAGTCTCCCCATATTCCAATGCGCGGAAAATCGTGCTGTCCTCTTTTTTCAAGCCCGGATACACTTCAAAGATACTTTTCCCAATCACGTATTTCTCTTCTAACGGAATCAGCTCCGGCCGATACCGCCGCATGTAGACCACGATACCCTTCTCGTCCGTTACCATAAGGCCATCGGCAAAATTATCCATGCTGGTGATAATATCCAGATATTCTTCGATCATCGGTATCGTTTGTCTCCTTTCCGGCGTGACATCATGCATCATTATTTTACCACAACCGGTAATCCGATGGGAAACTTTCTTTTTATGCAATGCTCCAATGCCTCCAGCAGCTTGCCCACCTCGATCGGCTTGGAGAGATGACCATCCATGCCGCTGGCTATGGATTTCTGCGAATCCTCATCAAAGGCGTTGGCCGAAAGAGCCAGGATCGGAATCGTGCGCGCGTCCGGCCTTCCGGAGGTGCGGATACGGCGCGCGGCTTCCAGGCCGTCCATCACGGGCATGCGGATGTCCATGAGGATCACGTCGAATTGGCCGGGTTCCCCGGAACAATAGAGCTCCAGAGCTTCCTTCCCATCGGCGGCACAATCCACGGTAAAACCGTTCATCTCCAAAATTGTTTGGGCGATCTCCCGATTGAGCGCATTATCTTCCGCCAGCAGTACCCGTCGGCCGTGGAAATCCGGCAAGAGAGCCGGCTCCTCCGGGCCGGCGTCTCGGACGGTTTCCTCCGGCGCGTAGTCGAAGGTCAATGTAAAGAAGAACTCGGAACCCTGACCCACCTCGCTGCGAACCTCCAGCAGCCCACCCATCATCTGGACCAGCCGATAGGAAATCGAGAGGCCCAGTCCCGTACCGCCGCGACGAGATGCGGTGCTGGCTTCCGCCTGTTCAAAGGGATTGAATATGCGCCGCAGGGCGGCCGAATCGATCCCGATTCCGGAATCCGCCACGGAAAAGCGGAGGATCGCTTTCGGCGCCCTCTCCAATTCCTCAACACGCACGGTAATCCCTCCCTGATCGGTAAACTTGACCGCGTTTCCGATGACATTCACCAGCACCTGGTTGAGGCGCAGGCCGTCCGCGCAAAGCGGCCGCTTCTCCGTGCGGCCGTCCACCACACACAGGGTCAGACCTTTTTCCACGGCTTGGGCGTGGAACAGGGATTCCAGACTGGCCAGCAGCTGGGTGAGATCCATCGTCCCGCAGTTCAGCTCCAGCTTGCCGCTCTCGATCCGCGACATGTCCAGAATGTCGTTGACCAGCTCCAGCAAGTACCGATTGGACGACTCGATCTTTTCCAGGCAGTCCGTCGCCTTGTCCGGATCATGCACCACACTCTTGGCAATGGTAGTCATTCCGCTGATGGCGTTCATCGGCGTACGGATTTCGTGAGACATCCGGGAAAGGAAATCGGTCTTAGCCTGGCTCACCGCGTCAGCCTTGGACTTCATGATGAAAGAAGGAACGATCTTCACCAGCTCCTTGAGAAGCTTGCGGTGCTCCTTTGTCCACCGATACCCCTTCTGATCGACCTCGAAGCTCATGGACCCCACATACTCGCCGTAGTCCCAGATGCCGGCGTGGAGACAGGAGGCGATATCCGAGATTCCCTCTCGTACGTTATGGTCGGCCAGGCCGTCTTCATCATACATATCGGAGCAAATATCAAAGTCCTCATCGGAAACATAGAAGTCCTGTCCCAGCTGAAGATTTGCTCGGCTGCGCGCCCACTGATAAGAGAATCGATAGGTGAGATAGGCCCGGTTCGCCTCGATGATGGATACCCGGTCAAAGCGGCAGGTCTTTCCCACTCGGGCCAGCAGCAGATTGACGGCGTCATCCAGATTCTTCCCTTTGCCCAGCAGGTCCAGTGCGAAGGATACCAGGTCTCCGTCCGCCCGAGAGCTTTCGGGCTCGATTTCATTCATCGGATGTTCCTCGGTATACAGCTGAGTCAGAAGCATTCCCACCTCGTTGGAGGTGTCCAGATAGCAGGCCGCTTGCCCCTTTCCGTGCTCTTTAACGTACTTAAGGGTGCTTTCGGCACAGCGGTAGAGCGCGTTATAGTCTCCGGTCACTTCGGTGCTGCACATCCCGATGCTGACGGAGACGTGAATATCCCGTTCGGTGTTCACGAGGATGTTCCCCACCATTTCCGCGATTCGCGGCCCGATTACGGAAGCGCGGGCCCGATCACAGTTCTTGAGGAATAGCATAAACTCATCGCCGCCAAGCCGGGCTTGAATGCTGTCCGGCCCCGTCTCCGACCGCAGGAGATCGGCGACCTCCTGAAGGATCGCGTCAGCGAATACATTGCCCTCCTTCTTGTTGACCTCTTCGAAGTCATCCATATCCAACAGCATCAGTGCGGCCGGCTTGCCTGCCGGACGGCTGTTCAGATCGGCTTGGACCAGCTGTGTGCCGCTTTCCTTGTTGTAGAGTCCGGTCAAGCTGTCCCGGGACCGAGCCTCCTCCAGCGCCCGCTCCATTTCTTTCTGTCTTGTGATCTCTTCCACTATGCCAATGACCAGCTGAGGGCTGCCGTCCTCTCCGCTGCGGATCACGGATAAGGTCTCCCGGCACCAGTGCTGGTCGTCAGGGCTGTGAAACTCACAGGCTGCCGTACGTTCTCCGCCGTGAATCCGGGCATACATCTCATAGAATGCCGGCCGGCATTCTTCGGCCACCTGCTCCAGCGCGAAGCTGTCGGGCATCCCCTCGTAACGGCTCCGACAGTGGTAGATCGCGCAGGTACGCTCCGGCACCGTACAGACCCCTGCCAGAGGATCATATGTAAACTCGCAGACCGTGGTGTGTTCCAAGGCCAGATGCAGAACCTCGTTGCTGGCTTCCACCTGCTCGGTCAGCCGCCGATTGCGCTGTTCCGCGTTTTTCCGATCGGTGATATCCAAATACACGCTTTGAACCAGCTGCTCTCCGTCGGTGTCCACGATGACCTCGGCGCTTCCGATAATCCAGCGCCGCCCGCCGTCTTTTTGGATCATTTGATATTCAAAGGGGTTCCGGTCGCCCGGTTTCCGCAGTCGGCTGATCTCCGCCAGCACGCGTTTGCGGTCCTCCTCCGCGATCAGGCTGGGAAGATCCCAGTCCTCTTTCGCCCAAAACTCTTCCGGCGTATAGCCGAAGAGACGGATCGCCTCAAGATTGGCATTTTTGAAGACCACACCCTGGCCGCTGATCTGGTATTGGACAATCCCGCAGAGCACGGACTGGAACAGATGATCATAGCGGACGGCCTGTTTTTCCAGGCGTTCCCGGCTTTCCATTTCCGCGGAGATATCGCGGATAACGCTGATGCAGATTTCCCGCCCGTCCTCGGAAACTCCCTTTTTCCCCACATCGTTTACCCAGATGTAGCTGCCGTCCTTCTTCAGCATCCGGTATCGGACTTCATAGGCCGTACCGGTCCGGAAGGCCTCCGTCACCTGCTGGTCGATCCGCTCCCGATCCTCCGGGTACATGCAGTTGATGACCTTTCCGTCGATCGCAGCCACGAATTCGTCGTAGGTGTAACCCAGATAACTGAGCATGTAGTCATTGACGTAGTACAAGGGGAAATCTGGCTCCAGGTACCCGCCCATCATGCCGCCGGGGATATTTTTCCCCAGGATGTCCAGGGCTTTCTCCTCCATCTGCCGTTCCAGCTCGGAGTGTTCCAGAGGAAAGGCAGGAAAAAATACCCCCTCGTCCTGCTGGCTGTCCGGCGTAGAAGCGTGAATGGACAGGATCCTACATAAGCCGTCCGTGTCCTCCGCACAGGTGGCGGATACCCGCAGCCAGATTGCGGCAGCCGCTCCCGTCTTCGGAGACACGGAAGCGGTGAGCAGAACCGCCGCGCAGCCGCCCGCCGCCAAAGTCTCCTCCGTGCGCTCATATTCGATGCGGAACGGATCGGGCATCGAGGAAAACTCCGCGCGCAGGGCCCGCTCCGCCTGAGCGCGTCCGCAAACCAGCTCGGATTTTCCCGTACCGATCCACTGCACTTGATCCGCAAGGCAAGCCAGCGTACGATCGATGTCCCGTCTGACCAGATATGCGTCGAAAAATTCCCGAACCGTCTTGACAGCGTCGCCTGCTCGTATCATGTCCGTGCCTCTTTTCCCCTCATTCCCACTCAATGGTCGAAGGCGGTTTCGAGGTGATATCGTAGACGATCCGATTGACCCCCGGCACCTCGTTCACAATGCGGCTGCTGATCTTTTCCAACACGTCGTAGGGGATGCGGGCCCAGTCGGAGGTCATTCCGTCCA
>CAUHLX010000115.1 GCA_959606705.1 uncultured Bacillota bacterium
GGAAGAAGTCCGACGGGGGACGTTCCGCTTAGATCTGTACTACCGGATCAACGTCTTTCCCATTCACATCCCGCCCTTGCGGGAGAGGAAGACGGACTTGTACCTGCTGATCAACCAGATTCTCAAGGAGATCTGTTCCGACTTCGCCCTGGAGCCGAAGCAGCTTTCCGGAACCGCGATGAACAAGCTGCTCAATTACGGATGGCCCGGGAACGTCAGAGAGCTGGAAAACGTCATCGAACGGGCGGTGATGATCTGTGATTCCTCCACCATCTACCCCGAACACATCGGGGTGGAGGCGGCGGAAGACGGGCAGACTCTGAAATCCATCCTGCAAGAGACGGAAAAGAAAGCGATTCGGGACGCCCTGCTCCAATTTGGAGGAGATCGTCAGAAGGCGCAGACGCTTTTGGGCATCTCCCGTTCCGTTTTTTACGATAAGCTGAAAAAGTATGAAATCCACACCTGATCCCGTGTTTTGATGGGATTCACCGATCGTCCGGTAATTCGGACGCCTTTCCGGAATTCCGGACTCAGGCCATCGAAAAGGGGAAGACTGCCGTTGCCTTGAATCTTAAAATAACGTGTGCTATACTAAACTCAATCTGGACTTTTTTCCCAGGCCGAAAGGACAATTGGTTATGATTCAAATTGACAGAGAAAAATGTACGGGCTGCGGGCTCTGTGTCAAGGACTGTTTTCCTGAAAATTTAAGGCTGGCGGATCAAAAAGCTCAGCCCGGGGGAGACTGTTTTATGTGCGGACACTGCATCGCCATCTGTCCGACCGGTGCGGTTTCCACCGCCGATCCGGATTATTCCATGGCGGAGGTCGAGGAATATCGTCGGGAGGATTTTCAACTGGAGCCGAGGCGTCTGCTGAATTTCATCCGCTTCCGCAGAAGCGTGCGAAGGTTTGCGGCGCGGCCGGTGGAAACGGAAACAATACGAGAGATCTTGGAGGCGGGCCGTTATACGCAGACCGCGTCCAATCGGCAGGACCTCCGTTATTTGATCGTACGCGAGCAAATGGATCAGGTCCGTTCTTTGGCTTGGGAGAGCTTGTATCAGCTAGCGCTCTCGGAGCTGAAGCTGGGGGGAGCGGGGAATCCCTACGCGGCTCAGTGGAAGCGGGGGTATGACGAGTTTAAACAGGATCCCACCCGGGATATTTTGTTTTTCAACGCGCCGGTCCTGCTGGTGGTACTCTCGGAGTCCAAATGGAACGGCTGTCTGGCGGCGGAAAGCGTGGAACTGATGGCCAATGCCAGCGGGCTGGGGGTATTGTTCAGCGGCTTTATCGAACGGGCAATCGGAGCGAGCCCGGAGCTGCGGACGCTTCTGGGAATCAAAGGAGAAACAATTGCGGCTTGCATGATTATGGGATATCCGGCGGTTTCTTACCGAAGGACCGTGCCCAGGAAGCCGGCGGCAATCGATTGGAAATAAATAATTACATTGAAGAAGGGAATGAATGTGAAACATGAAGGACATTGAGATTCGAACCCTGTTTTCACAGGCGGAAACGCTTGCGGGACAGGAAGTCGTGGTAAGAGGGTTCGTGCGAACCAATCGGAATTCTAAGAAGTTCGGGTTTATCGAGTTGAATGACGGGAGCTGTTTCAAATCCGTTCAGGTCGTTTACGAAGAGGGGCTGATCGACAATTTTGAGGAGATCGTAAAGGCTCCCATTGCCGCGGCGCTGTGCGTCACCGGTACGCTGGAGCTGACGCCGGAAGCGAAGCAGCCTTTTGAGATCAAAGCCGGTTCGGTGGTGGTCGAGGCCGGTTCCGACGCGGATTATCCGCTTCAGAAGAAGCGTCACAGCATGGAGTTTCTTCGAGAGATCGCTCATTTGAGACCCAGAAGCAACACCTTCGCGGCGGTGTTCCGCGTCCGTTCCCTGGCGGCTTACGCCATCCACCAATTTTTCCAGGAGCAGAATTTCGTCTATGTTCACACTCCTATCATCACCGGAAGCGACTGTGAGGGCGCGGGGGAGATGTTCCAGGTGACCACCCTGGATCTCAACGATCCGCCCAGAAACCCGGATGGCTCCGTGGATTACAGCCAGGACTTTTTCGGCAAGCCTACCAGTCTCACCGTCAGCGGCCAGCTGGAGGGGGAGACCTACGCGCTGGCTTTCCGAAAGATCTACACCTTCGGGCCCACTTTCCGAGCGGAAAATTCCAACACGGCCCGGCACGCGTCGGAGTTCTGGATGATCGAGCCGGAGGTTTCCTTCGCGGATCTGGAGGACAACATGGAGCTGGCGGAGAAGATGATCAAGTACATCATCAACTTCGTGATGGAGAAAGCTCCGGACGAAATGAAATTCTTCAATTCGTTTATCGACAAGGGCCTGCTGGAACGCTTGAACAATATTGTCCATTCCGACTTCGCGAGGGTCACGTATACCGAAGCCGTGGACCTGCTGAAAAAATCGGGCAAGGAATTTCAGTATCCGGTGGAATGGGGAATCGACCTCCAAACCGAGCACGAACGGTATCTCACCGAGGAAATTTACAGGAAGCCCGTTTTCGTCACGGATTATCCCAAAGAGATCAAAGCGTTTTACATGCGCATGAACGATGACAATAAGACGGTGGCGGCCATGGACCTGCTGGTGCCGGGGGTAGGCGAGATCATCGGCGGCAGTCAGAGGGAAGAGCGCTATGATCGTCTGGTGGGCCGGATCAACGAGCTGGGCTTGGACGAGAAGGATTACTGGTGGTATCTGGATCTCCGCAAATACGGCGGGGTTAAGCACGCGGGCTATGGCCTGGGCTTTGAACGGATCATCATGTACATCACCGGAATGAGCAACATTCGCGACGTGCTGCCATTCCCCAGAACGCCTAAGACGGCGGAGTTTTAAAGGCCGCTTGAAACAAAAATAGACAGGGCTTGACAAAATGTACTACACTATGTAGAATGATAATTACTACACGGTGTAGTACATTTTATTTTGCAAAATAAGAAAGAAGCGTAGGAGAAGAGCAAATGAAAGAGTATGGTAAAGTGTCGGAATCTGAGATGAAGGTGATGAACATCGTCTGGCAGTCGGGAGACGCGGTTACCGCATCTATGGTTCAGCAGTCGCTTCACGAGGAAACCGGCTGGAAGCCTACCACGGTGCTCACCTTTCTTTCCAGATTGGTGGAGAAGGGACTGCTTTTCGCTAGGAAAGAGGGAAAGACCAACTACTATACCGCGGCGGTAACCGAGGAGGAGTATCGAGGACTGGAAACCCGGGAGTTTGTGCGGGAGGTTCATCACGGTTCGCTGAGAAGCCTGATCGCCTCCATGTATGAGAGCGAGGGGATCAGCGACGAGGATTTGAAAGAGTTGAAATCGTGGTTTGAAGAAAAGACGGGGGAACAGTGATGGTCTGGTGGCTTTGGAAGGTGTTTCGGGTGGTTCTGGTGATGTCCGCGGCGGGAAGCATCCTGTTTCTGTGGATGAAGCTGTGCGGCCGAGGCGTGGACCGAAAAGCGGGAGTGGGCTGGAAGCGCGGAGTAAGCGTGGTGGTCCTGATTCTGCTGCTGATCCCTCTCTGGATCCCGTTGGGCGGCTGGTGTCGGGAGACGTTTCTGGCATCGCAGTGGTCCGCGGTGCCAATGAGCCAAGCGCTGGAACGCTTTTGGGCGAATCCGGACATGGAATCGCTTGCGGATCAAATTCCTTCGGGTGTCGGTCGGTCGGCGGGGACGGGAGATAAAAACGCTTTCGCGGACAGCGGGAGCCACGGAGCCAAAGATCCGGGCGCGCCGGAAATGACGGCGTCGGTTCCGGTCACGGTTTTGACCGGCGCGTTTCTGACGGTGCTGTGGGCCGCCGGGGCAGCGATTCTTTTGGTGAGAAGATGGACGCTCTGGTATCGATGGGCACGCTGCGTGAAAACACAGGCCCGTCCGGTGACGGAGGCGGACTGTGTTGACCTGCTGCGCCAGGAAAAGGCGCGCTTAAAGCTGAAACGAGAGGTGGAGCTATTAAAAGGGATCGACGGTCTTCCGCCGTTGGTCATGGGAATTTTTAAAGGGAAGATCCTGCTGCCGAATGTGGAAATGGAGGAAGCGGAGCTCCGGCTGGTGCTGCGCCACGAATTGACCCATTTAAAGCATCGGGATTTGATTTACAAGTATTTTGCGGGTCTGGCCGCCGCACTGCACTGGTTCAATCCCCTGGTGGGTCAGTTTGAAAAAGAAGTGGCCGCCATGTGCGAGCTAAGCTGCGACGAAGCGCTGATTCGAGATTGGAACGGGGAGCAGAGGGCCTTCTACGGAAGGACCATTCTGCGGCTTTTGAACCGGGAGCGGATGGGCTGGAAGGGCAGCTTCGCGGCGATCAGTCAAGATGGGTTAGAGATGAAACGGAGGTTGGAAGGAATTATGAAACGGAAAAAGAACGATAAGAGAACGGCGGTTCTGGTCCTGGGAATGGCCTTGGTCATGTGTCTTTGCGGAACGGTTCTGGCATTGGCGCTGTCTCCCGGTGGCGGAACGGTTGCGCCGACGGCGGCTCTGACGGCACAGGAGGATTTGTCCTGGCCGCTGACGGGCTATCGAATGACCGCTCAGTATGGAAAACGAATCCATCCCTTGACGGGAGAGGAAAAGATCCACGATGGAATCGATCTGGCGCCGGCTTATGGCGATTCGGGGAAGCTCGGCACCGCGAATGCCCAAAACGACGAATCCGTCGGAGCGGGGACTCCGATTTTAGCGGCGGCGGACGGTGTGGTAAAATTTTCGGCGGCGGACGGGGAGCATGGATATCGTGTGATCATCGATCACGGTGTTCTGCCGGACGGAACCTCATTGGAAACCAGTTATTCTCACTGCAAAGAGCTGCAGGTAGTGAAAGGGCAGCCGGTAACCCGAAACACGGTGATCGCTTATGTGGGGAAGACGGGAAACGTGACGGGAAACGTGCTTCATTTCATGGTGATGGAGAACGGAAGGGCGATGAATCCTCTGGACCGGCTTTCGGAAGAAAACGGAATATAATCTTCGGCCTTTTTCATTTTTCAGAAAATTCATTTTGCCAATGATAGAGTCTGTGTTATAATGAAAACAGCCGACCGGGCCGACCGGGTTTTCCAAAAAAATCGGTGGGTTTCCGGCGGAAAAACCAAATGGAAAGGATGCTGAAAAATGAAGGGCTACAAGAGTGACACCATCAGAAATGTCGCGTTGATCGGGCACGGAGGAAGCGGAAAGACCACACTGGTGGAAGCAATGCTTTACGATACCGGAGCAATTACCAGAATGGGCAAGGTAGAAGAGAAGAATACCGTGTCCGATTACGACAAGATGGAAATGGATAAGGGATACTCCATCAGCACGACCATCGTACCGGTGGAATGGAATAAGACAAAGATCAATTTCATCGACACGCCGGGTTATTTCGATTTCGTAGGCGAGCTTCGCTCCGCTCTGCGGGCGGTGGAAGGAGCCATCGTGCTGGTAGATGCCTCGGCAGGCGTGCAGGTGGGTACGGAAAAGGCTTGGAAAGCGGTTCACAGCGATATGCCGGCATTCTTCCTGATCAACAAGATGGACAAGGAGAATGTGGATTTCGAGGCGATCCTGGATCAGCTCAGAGAGCGGTTCGGCAAGATCGTAGCGCCGTTCATGCTGCCGATCATGGATGGACAGGAGCTCAAGGGCTTCGTCAATGTGGTCAACATGAAGGCATATAAATTTAATGACAAGGGCTTTACGGAGCGGGACGTTCCCCCGGAGCTGAAAGACGAGATGGAAGAGCAGCATCAGATGCTCATTGAATCCGTGGCGGAAAGCGACGAGGAATTGATGGAAAAATTCTTTGACGGAGTGGATTTCACCCCGGAGGAGATTTCCAAGGGCTTACGGGCGGGAATCGACGCCGGAACCATTGCTCCGGTCATGGTATGCGCGGCGGCTCCGGTCATCGGCGTCAGCGCGTTGATGGACATGATCTGCGAATACTTCCCCAGCCCCAAGGAACATAAGGACTATGTGGGCCTCAACGAGAAGGGCGAGACGGAAATCCGCAAGTGCGATTCGTCCGAAAAGGCCTCGGCCTTCGCGTTCAAGACTCTGGTCGACCCCTTTGTGGGTAAAATCTCCATGCTGAAGGTGATTTCCGGTCAGCTGAAGGTGGGCAGTGAATATTATAATCTGCACGCGGAGAAAGCGGAAAAGATCAGCCGCATGTTCTTCATGAGAGGAAAAACTCAGGTGGATACCGACGTGGCCGAAGCGGGCGACGTGGTCTGCGTAGCGAAGATGCAGTTCTGCAAAACGGGAGATACCCTGGCCGACAAGACGGCGCCCCTGCGCTATCCGGAAGTGTTCTTCCCCGAGCCGTCGCTGTTTATGGCGGTGGAGCCGAAGGACAAGAACGATGACGAAAAGGTCAGCTCCGGCTTGAACAAGCTGATGGAGGAAGATCCCTCCTTCACCATGGTGAGAAATGCGGAGACGCATCAGACCTTGATCGGCGGTCAGGGAGATATCCAGATCGGAATTATCGTAGCCAAGCTGAAAGAAAAATTCGGCGTGGATGTCAAGCTGACGGAGCGCAAGATTCCCTATCGGGAGACGATCAAAGGAAGCTCCGACGTTCAGGGCAAGCATAAGAAGCAGTCCGGCGGAGCGGGGCAGTACGGCGACGTCCACATTCGGTTCTCTCCGTCGCAGGAAGTGTTCGAGTTCAGTGAAGAGCTGTTCGGAGGCTCGGTGCCGAAGGCTTACGTGCCCGCGGTGGAGAAGGGCCTCAGAGAATGCATGGAAAAAGGACCCCTGGCGGGATACCCCGTGGTAAATATCAAGGCGGTTCTCTATGACGGCTCCTATCACGAAGTGGATTCCAACGAAATGGCCTTTAAGATCGCGGCCTCTCTGGCGTTTAAGAAAGGCGTGGCCGAAGCGAAGCCCATTTTGCTGGAGCCGATGATGCATGTGGAGGTCATGATTCCCGACGAGTATATGGGGGACGTCATGGGCGACATGAACAAGCGCCGGGGCAAAATCCTGGGGATGGAGCCGCAGCAGGGCGGCGGTCAGAAGCTGTTGGCGGAAGTGCCCATGGCGGAAATGACCACCTACGCCATTACTCTGCGTTCCATGACACAGGCCAGAGGCAGCTTCCGGATGGAATTCGTCCGTTATGAAGAGGTTCCGGCTCATTTGGCGGAAAAGATCATCGCGGCACATCAGGCCGAGCTGGAGACTGCGAAATAAGCGGATCGTAGATTTGCAAATCGGCGGGAAACAGAGAAAAGAGACCATCGGACAATGGAAAAGGCGACCGGCATCGGCAGGTCGCCTTTTTTGTGGATTTAATCCCGGCGGGCAGGGCTCTGTTCATCCAGACGAAGCCAGGCTTCGTAATAATCATAGCGAATCCCGTCGAACGCGGAGAGCAGATAGCGGCCGATCAGCGGACCGGGAAGAAAGCCTAACTCTTTGGCGCGGGTCACGAAGCGTGCACCGTTGTGGCGGGAAAGATCGTCGGAATGAACTTGAAACAGCCCTTTAAGGTAGGGCCGGGGCCCGAAATCCGCAGTGGAAAGCAGGTCGGAGGGAATCGGACCGGAAATGGCATCGGCAAAGAAGCCGTAATCGAGGGCGCCGGTACGGCCGGCCGGCAGGACCACCGTCGCCTGGTGGGGATCGTTCACGTAGAGCTCGATCATTCTCGGATCTTCAAAGGAAAGGCGGCAGACCGCGGGCAAGGCAAGCTCCTCAACCGTAAACGGGAGGGCCCGCAATTCCTCCAGCCGGTGAATCATTTCCAATTTAGACCGAATTTTAGGAAGAGAATCGGACCATTGACGAATCCGAAGCTCCAGCTGTTCCTGACTTTCCTTCAGAGTAGTGCTCAACTCCTCCAGGCTCATTTCCGGAAGCTCCCCGATTTTTTTCAAGGGAAGGGATAAGCTGCGGTAGAGAAGGACATCACAGAGATCCATCAGTGTTTGAAACGAAGGAACCCGGTACTGATTGTCCTCGTTCCGTTCAAAACGGAGCAGTCCCTTCTCGTCCCAATAACGCAGGGAGGAAGGCGCGATATGAAATAAATCGGCCACCTGTGAAATATTATTTTTCCGATTCAAGGCTTCACCTCTTGACTTTCAAGTAACTTGAAGGTTTATACTAGCTTCATTATAACAAAAGAGAGGGGAATTGTCATGGAAAAACGATTTTTGATCAATGTGCTGCCGGCAATGCTGGCATTTACGTTCTCCGGGATGTACGCCATCGTGGATGGCTTCTTTATCGGGAGGAATATCGGCGATTTAGGTTTGGCGGCAATCAGTATCGCTTATCCGCTGACTGCTTTGAT
>CAUHLX010000116.1 GCA_959606705.1 uncultured Bacillota bacterium
GCCGATTACGGATACGGAGAATTTGACGATGGAAATCAACTGATCGAATACTATCGGGTGGAGCGCATCGAGGAGTATACGGAGCAGGCGGCGTTTACACCGCTGGCGCTGGCCTATGATCTGTCCGGAACATTTACGGATCCCTGCGGCGGGCTGGGGGATATCGAGGAAAAGCTGTTTCGAGGGAAAGGGGACGGGACTGAAAAGATGAAGGCGGACCCCTCGCAGATCTTTCACGCGATCGTCCTGGCGTCGGAGCTGGGTTTCAAGCTGGACAGCGGCACGGAGAAAGCGATCGAAGAGGCGGCTTTCGCATTGGACACGGCGGACCGGGACCTCCTCCGAGAAGGCCTGGGCGACATCCTCACGGCGGAACACGCCGTGAAAGCCTTGCGCGCGGCCGTTCGGCTGGGCGTGCTGGAACACACCCTGGGCGCGGACTGTTTTCCGCCGCAGGATAAGCAGTCGGCGGAGCGCTTTCGGACTCTGGCGGAGCATTTGGATCTGGCCCGAAACGACTGGGAATGCCGATATGCATTGCTGTTTTTATGTTTCCGAAGCAAGACGGCAATTCCGGCAATTCGACGGCTGGGATTCGAGAAGGGCGTGGAAGGACGGCTGATTTCTTCCTTCCAATTAACGCAAGATTTATACTACACGACTCAGCAGATGCAGTTCAAACGTTTTTTGGCGGAATACGGGATGGAATGCTACGAGTACATGGAAAACATCGTCAAACAGCAGAGAAAGATCTATGGTCAGCCGGATAACCGCATTATGAAACGAGCCTACATGCTGGAGGAATTCAAGTCCACGAAGACGCCGATCTTTGTGGAGGATCTGGTGATCTCCGCGGCGGACCTGGAAGAGGTGGGCATCACCGACCCGGAGGAGGCCGCTCAGATGCTCAGCGACCTGAAAGATGTGATTGTCCTCTATCCCAGGAAGAACACGAGGGAATTTCTGTTGAAAAAGGCGGCGGATTTTCTCAAGCATCCGGTGAAGCGCGCCGCGCGAAAAATTCGCTGGACCAACTAGAAGCGGTTGAAATCTATGGAAGAAAAAAAGGGAACCATATCGGAAATCATATATCACAATAAAGAAAACGCGTATACCATCGCGGTGGTGGACGGCGACGAGGAACAGTATACCGCGGTGGGGACGCTTCCTCTGGCCGAGCGGGGTCGAGCTTTCCTTTTTCGGGGAAGCTGGAAGGTTCATCCGACATACGGGGAGCAGTTTGCCTTTTCCTCATACGAAGAGGAAATGCCGGAGACCACGGAGGGAATCGAGGGATTTTTGGCCTCGGGCGTACTGAAAGGCATCGGGAAAAAAACCGCCTCCGCCATCGTAGCTAAATTTGGTAAGGACACCTTTCGGATCATAGAGGAAAGCCCGGGGCGTCTCACGGAGGTGGAGGGGATCGGAGACGTGAAAGCCGCTTCCATCTGTGAGGCATTTCGCGCCCACCGGGAGTTCGCGGAGGTTTCGCTTTACCTTCAGCAGTTTGGAATTACGGCAAATTACGCCATGAAGCTTTATACGGTTTACGGGAAGGATACCATCTCCGCGGTAGAGGAAAATCCCTATCGGCTGGTGGATGACATCTTTGGGATCGGTTTCAAAAAAGCGGATCAGATTGCGGGAAAGATGGGAGTTGCCGCGGATGCCGAATCACGAGTCCGCAGTGGGATCACCTACGCGCTTTGGAGCTTTGTGGGAGAGGGACACACCTTTTTCCCTCAAAAGCTGTTCTGTGAAAAAACGGCAGAGCTTCTGGGCGGCATCGGAACGGAACAGGTATATGATACTCTGGTGCAGATGGCCTTTGAGGGAGACGTACACATCGAAAATTTGGAGGGCCGGCCGGTGGTGTTTCTCATGCCCTACTATCTGGCGGAACAGAACGTGTGCAAGTGTCTCATGGCCCTTTCACAGGCGGCGCTCAAGCCGGTCAGCGGAGAGGTGGAGGCGCTGATTCGTGTCACGGAGCGGGAGACGGGGATTCTGCTCTCCGAAAACCAGAAGGACGCGGTGGAGATTACGCTGCGAACCGGAGTCTGTGTGGTAACCGGCGGACCCGGTACGGGCAAGACCACCATCATCAACACGATTATGAGAATCTTTGAGCACAGCGGGTTAAAAACCGCCATCGCCGCGCCCACGGGACGGGCCGCTAAGCGGATCACGGAAACCTCGGGCTATCCGGCTTCCACCATTCACCGGCTGCTGGAATATTACTACTGTGAAGGAGACAATTCCATGCGCTTTGGCAAGACTGCCGAAGACCCGCTGACATATGACGCGGTGATCATCGATGAGGCGTCCATGATCGACATTCTGCTGATGAACGGACTGGTCAGCGCCATCGTTCCCGGTACCCGGCTGATCATCGTAGGAGACGCGGACCAGCTGCCCTCCGTGGGCGCGGGGAATGTTCTTCGGGACATCATCGACAGCGAGGTAATTCAAGCGGTCAAGCTGAACGAAATTTTTCGGCAGGCAAAGGAAAGCCTGATCGTGGTCAACGCCCACCGGATCAATCACGGAGAATATCCCGATTTCAATGAAAAGGACAAGGACTTCTTCCTGCTCAGGAGAAACGGCGAACAGGAGATGCTCTCCACGATTAAGGAGCTGTGCGCCACGCGCCTGCCGAAATTTTATGCGGACTGCGAGCCCATCAAGGACATGCAGGTCCTGACCCCTGTGAGAAAGGGGCGGATCGGCAGCATCAATCTGAACAAAGAGCTGCAGAGAATCCTCAATCCGCCGGGAGAGGGCATCCCTGAAAAAAAGTTCGGGGACCGAATCTTCCGCGTAGGCGACAAGGTAATGCAGATCCGCAACAACTATCAGCTGGAGTGGAAGCGTCCGGACGATTTTACCAGCGGAGAAGGAGTGTTCAACGGTGACGTGGGCTTTGTTCGGGAAATCGACGAGGAATTCGGCGAGCTGATCGTGGTATATGAGGACAACAAGTTCGTTCGTTACGAATTCGCACAGCTGGATGAAGTGGAATTGGCCTATGCGATCACGGTACACAAGAGCCAGGGAAGTGAGTTTCCCATCGTTATCATGCCGGTATCCTGGTTTCCGCCCATGCTGGCCACCAGAAATCTTCTGTACACCGCGGTGACTCGGGCCAAACGCGGAGTGGTTTTGGTGGGATCGGAGAATAAAATGAAGGCGATGGTGGACAACAATCAGATTACACTGCGTTATTCGGGACTGGCGGCCAGGCTTTCTGCGTTTCTGTCCCCGATCTTTTAAATGGAGAGGGTGGAACGCTTGAGCCGACTGTGGGATCGGCTGTGGGAATGGAGCTTTCCCTCCGGGATTTACTGTATTTGCTGTGGAGACCTCATCGACAAGACCAGGCCATACGCTTTGTGTGACGCTTGTATTCGAGCGCTGCACTGGACCGGCGGAACGGTTTGCCGCAAATGCGGAAAGGAGCTGGCTCCGTCCGGAAACCCGGCTCGCGAGGGACCGTCACTTTGTGAAGACTGCAGGATTTACCCCCGCCGCTTTGAAAAAGGAATGTCCTGTGTTCGCTATGGCTTGATGGAACGAAATCTGGTTCACCAGCTGAAGTACGGTGGAAAAGCTTATTTGGCGTCCAGCTTATCGCAGATGATGTTTGACCGCCTTTGTGCCGAATCGCTTTCGGAACGTCCGGAGCGGATCGTCCCGGTTCCCATGTATGAGAAGAAGAGACGGAAGCGCGGCTACGATCAGGCGGAGCTGTTGGCCCGAGGGATTTCCCGACTGGGAAACATTCCGTGGAGCAGGGTGCTGGAGCGCGGCAGAGAAACGGCGGCCATGAGCGGATTGACGGGAGCGGAACGCCGGGAGAATTTAAAAAATGTCTTTACTGTTTCTGAGAAACAGGTTAGAATCATTGAAAACCGGACTCGATTGCTGGTCGACGATGTCTACACCACCGGAACCACCGCGGACGAATGTGCGGCGGCGCTTCTGGCGGCAGGTGCCGACCGGGTCTACGTTCTCGTGTTCGCTTCGGGAACGGATCGGACTGCGGGAAGCTAGATGGCCGGCGTTTGGAATTGCTCGGGTCTGTGGTTGAAAGTCCAGGCCAGTTGCGGGCGAAGGGACCCACGTAAGCCGCATCGCGGGGCGGGCGGTGATCATGGCGCAGCTTAGATGTAAGTCCTCCGGAAAAATCCGACAGGCGAGTGTGGGGGCAAAGACCAGGTCAGCCGGGCAATTCCAAGCGTCGGTTTTTTCGATGGAAGCACACGGATTGGAGAAAGTTATCCACAACGACGGGAAAGCCGTTGAAATTGGGGCGTTTGAGGAGTTTTGCAAATTGGATGAATAATTATTCATCAGGAAAAGCCAGCGAAATCAATGGGTTTGAGAAAAAGTGCGTCTTGGATCGAATAAATTTGCATAAAAGTGGTTCTAAATTTTTTCCACATCCCGGAGCCTTGATATTTCAATTATGCACAGAGTTATCCACAATATCAACAAGCTGTGGATTTTGTCGAGAAAGAGCGGGAAACCGTGAATTTACGGCTTGTGAAAAATGGATAAATGCAGGAGTTTTATGGGAAACTATGTATAGGAATTTATAAATAAAAAAGAGGAATCATCGAAGTTTTGTTGAATAAGAAAATACAACCAAAGTAAAAGGGGGGTTCCTTTATGAAAGTGATTATCAGCAGTAAGAACTACAATACGAGTGATCGTCTGAAGGAAAACATCGAAAAGAAATTTGAAAAGCTGGGCAAGTATTTCTCGAATGACATTGTGGTCAATGTGACTGTTGCCTCTGAGAAAGGGAAGTTTAAAATAGAAGCGACAATCAACGCCAAGGGCACGATTTTCCGGGCGGAGGAAAGAGCGGAGGATCCGTACACTTGTTTGGACAAGGTGGTGGATAAGCTTTCCACGCAGATGTCCCGATTCAAGACGAAGCTGCAGCGCAAGCATAAGGGGCAGAGAGAATTCCTGTTCGGAGAGCTTCCGGAAATTGAGGAAGAGGAAAAAGAAGAAATGCAGGTGGTCAAGCGCAAGAAATTCGACCTGCTGCCCATGTCCGTAGACGAGGCCATCATGCAGATGGAACTTTTGGAGCATAATTTCTTCGTATTTCTCAATATGGAGACGGACAGCGTCAATATAGTATATAAGAGGAGAGACGATACCTTCGGCCTCCTGGAGACGAATTATTAAAACCGGCGGCAGCCGGATATTAAGACAATGACGAAGGTCGCCGGCAGCAAGCTTGCCGGCGTCTTTCTTTTTGCGGACGATCCGTTTTATTTCTTGAAAAGACGGCGCGTTTCTAATACAATAGTAACATCAATGGGATAGAGGAGTGACTCTCATGCAGGAGTTCGTCAGCAGCATCATGAACATCATCGCGATGAATATTCGGATCAACGATATCGTAGACATCCTGATCGTGGCGTTTGTAATCTATAAGATTCTCGGATTCATAAGAGAGACCAGAGCCGAGCAGCTGGTAAAAGGACTGTTGATTTTAGGCGCGGTTCTCTTGCTGTCAAAGGTATTCAAGCTGTATACCATCAATTGGATTCTGGAAAAAACCTTGACCATCGGCGCCTTTGCGCTGGTGGTGGTATTCCAGCCTGAGCTTCGCAGAGGACTCGAGTATATCGGACGCAGTAAATTCGTGCGCAGACAGTTTGTTCAGGTGGATAAGGAACGGGCAAAGCAGATCACCGCGGCCATCGTGCGGGCAGTGGACTACTTTTCCACCAACAAGGTGGGTGCGCTGATCATCATCGAGCGTGAGATTTCTTTAAATGACATCATCGAGACCGGCACGGTCCTCAATGCGGAAATCACCACGGAGCTGTTGGGAAATATCTTTTACGAAGGGGCGCCGCTCCATGACGGGGCCGCAATCATCAGAGGCTCCATCGTGGTGGCTGCCGGCTGTGTGCTGCCGTTGACGGAGAATAAGAGTCTGAGCAGCGAACTGGGTACCCGACATCGCGCGGGCATCGGCATTACGGAAAATTCCGACGCCTTGTCTTTGATCGTTTCGGAGGAAAGCGGGATCATCTCCATGGCGGTAGACGGAAAGCTGACCCGCTTCCTGGATGTCAAAGCGGTGGAAAAAACCCTGCTCAACCTGTACTTCAATCCGCAGCTTGAGGATGAAAAGAAGAATCCCTTTAGGAACTTGTTCAGGAGAAACGAAAATGACGAGCTTAAATGACGAAGAACTGAAAAAAGCGGCTCCGGAACAAGGGGAAAAGCCCAAGCGGCGGCCGATGAGCACCAGCACCGTAAACAAGATCATCGCCATTATTCTGGCCTTGGCGTTGTGGAGCTACGTGGTATTCGAAGTAAATCCCACGAAGAAGGAGACCCTTCGCAACGTCCCGGTGACTTTGACCAGCGTGGATTCCCTGGTGGCGCAGGGGCTCGCCGTAACCGGCGACACCAACTACTCGGTGGATGTGGTGCTGGAAGGGCGACGAGCCGACGTGTCCAAGGTGAGCGTAAACGATCTGGCCGCGATGGCCAATTTGGTGGAATGCGGCGGCCGGGGACAATACAATGTGGATGTCAGTGTTGCGTTGAAAGGAAATTTCGGCACGGTTGAAATCAAGGAGATCAAGCCCTCCAAAATTTTAGTGAATGTGGATCGCCTGGTCAACGAGGATAAGGAGATCAGGGTGAATATTACGGGAAGCGTACCGTCGGGACGGGAGGTTTCTCAAATAAAGCTGAATTCGGATACGATTCAAGTGGGCGGAGCCAAAAGCGAAGTGGATTCGGTGAAGTACCTCCAGGCCAGCTTGGATGTTTCTCAGCTGTCGGATCGGGAAAATACCTTTACTTTGGAGGTTGAACCGGTGGATGCCAGCGGCATGATCGTGGATAACGTGGTGCTGTCGAAGTCGGAGGTGGAAGTGACGGCGGAGCTGCTGCAGGTAAAAGAAGTGCCGCTGAAGGTGGTGCTGGAAGGCGAACCCGCCGCCGGCTTTACGGTGGATGAAATTTCCGCGCCCGATACGGTCTGGATCAAAGGGTCGAGATCGGAAATCGACGGAATCAAGAAGCTGGAAACGGAGCCGGTGAACATCGACGGAATCAAAACGGATACCACTGTGCCCCTAACAGTCAAGGATGTGGAGGTGTCGGATCGTTCTAAAAACCTTTCCGCCATCATTACATTAAAGAAGGTGGCTTCTAAGGAAATCACCTATACTTCCGATGACATTCAGATCGAGGACTTGCCGGAGGGCTTGTCGGCCGCGATTCAAACGCCGCAGATCACGGTTAAAATCAGCGGAGATGAGACGGACGTAAGGGCGGTGCGCAAGGAAGACATCAAGCTTTACCTTTCCTTGAAGGACGCCGGAACGGACACGGTTTCCGCCAAAGTGGAGCTGCGCTACGCGCTGGCAATCGCGGGAGCGGTGGCGGAGCCGTCGGAAGTGGCTGTGGTTATTACACAAAATCAATAGAGGAGAATTTTATGGGAAGATTATTTGGAACGGACGGAGTCCGCGGAGTGGCCAATACCGAATTGACACCGGAGCTGGCATTTCATTTAGGAAAAGCGGGTGCTTATGTGCTGAGTCGTTCGAAGGAGCGGCCGGTGGTTCTGATCGGTAAGGACACCCGGATTTCCGGGGACATGCTGGAGGACGCGCTGTCGGCGGGCATTTTGGCAATGGGAGGCAACGTCATTAAGGTAGGCGTCCTGCCCACGCCGGCCATCGCGTACCTGGTACGGAAGTTTGAGGCTTCCGCCGGGGTGGTGATTTCGGCGTCGCACAATCCGTTCGAGTACAACGGGATCAAATTTTTCAATGGAGAAGGTTTCAAACTGGATGATTCCATCGAGGACGAAATCGAAGACATCATCTTGAGAGATGTGGATGTGAGCAGCCATATCATGGGGGAGGCGCTGGGAAGGTCCCAAGAAGCGGACGAAGATGCGCTGACTCTCTATGCCGAGTTTCTGAAGAGCACCATCGATATGGATCTGAAAGGAATGAAGCTGGTTTTGGACTGCGCCAACGGCGCTTCTTTCAAAGTGGCGGAAAAAGTGTTCCGCGAGCTGGGGGCGGAATTGACCATCTTGGCCAATGAGCCGGACGGTTTAAACATCAACGATGGCTGTGGCTCCACCCATCCCGAAAATCTGCAGGAAGCGGTCAAACGGGAAAAGGCTCATGTGGGGCTGGCATTCGACGGTGACGCGGACCGCCTCAGCGCGGTGGATGAAAACGGCCAGGTGATCATGAAAACCGACAATCCGAAGCTGTTTGAGTTTT
>CAUHLX010000117.1 GCA_959606705.1 uncultured Bacillota bacterium
TTCCGTGGGTTCCACCATCAACGCCTCGTGGACGATCAGCGGGAAGTACATGGTAGGCGGATGAATTCCGTTTTCCGCCAGAGCCTTGGCGATATCCAAAGCCGATACGTCCCGCTCCTTTTTCATCGTCTCCAGCGTAATGACGAATTCATGCATACAGCCTTTTTCGAAAGCGATGGGATATTTTTCGGAAATGCCCTTCATCAGATAATTGGCGTTGAGCACGGCGTTCTGCGCCGCTTCCCGAATGCCCTCCCCGCCGAGCGTCAAAAGATAGGTCAGCGCTTTGACCACCACCAGGAAGTTTCCGTAGAATTCCTTGACATTTCCGATGCTCAGAGGACGGTCGTCGTCCCATTCGTAGGAATCCCCCCCATCGCTTCCGGCGCCGCCTTTCCTCCTGCGAACCACCGGACGAGGCAGAAACTCCTCCAAAATGGCCTTACAGCCCACCGGTCCGCTTCCCGGTCCCCCGCCGCCATGGGGAGTGGAAAAAGTCTTGTGCAGGTTCAAGTGAACCACGTCAAAGCCCATGTCTCCCGGGCGGACCACGCCCATGATGGCGTTGAGGTTGGCTCCGTCATAGTAATTGAGGCCACCCGCTTCATGCACGGTTTGGGTGATCTCCAGAATGTTTTCGTCAAACAAGCCCACCGTGTTGGGATTGGTGAGCATCAAGCCCGCGGTATCCTCCCCGCAGGCCTCTTTCAGCGCCTGCAGATCCACACAGCCATTTTCCAGCGAAGGGATATTGATTACCTCAAACCCGGCCATCACCGCGCTGGCGGGATTGGTCCCGTGAGCCGAATCCGGTACGATGATCTTGGTGCGCTTCTCGTCTCCCCGCGCCTTGTGATACGCTCGGATCAAGAGGAGCCCCGTGTATTCCCCATGGGCTCCCGCCGCCGGCTGGAAGGTCATGTGATCCATGCCGGTGATCTCGCAGAGCAGGGTTTCCGCCAGCGCCAGCACCTCCAAAGCCCCCTGCGCGGTGCGGGCGGGCTGAAGAGGATGGAGCTTGGCAAATCCGGGCAGCCCGGCCGCCGCCTCATTGATGTGCGGATTGTATTTCATGGTGCAGGAACCCAGAGGATAGAAGCCGTTGTTCACACCGTAGGCCCGCTGTTCCAACTCACTGTAGTGCCGGGAGATATCCACCTCCGCCATCTCCGGCAGACGAGGCGCGTTCCCCCGTGCCAGGCCCTCCGGAAGCTCCGTCCGAGGAACGTCCAAAGGCGGCAGACACCGGCAGCCTCTGCCCGGCCGGCTCTTTTCAAATACCAGCTTCATTTGCCGCACACCTCCTTTATTTCCTCAATCAGGCGGTCGATTTCTTCCTTCGTATTGCTCTCCGTGGCACACCAAAGGATTTCATTTTGCGAAATCGGCAGTCCTCCCAGTATTCCCTTTTCTTCCAAACGCAGGCAAAGCTCCTCCCCTTCGATGGGACAAATCGTAACGAACTCATGGAAGAACGGGCCTTTATGTTTCAACACAAAGCCCTCCACTCCGCGGTGTCCGGACCCGCCGCACAGAACGTCCGCCAGATAGTGCGCCTTGGACATGGACTGTTCCGCCGCCTGAGCCAGTCCCACAGGTCCCATGACCGTCAGGTATACCGCCGCCGTCATGGCACAGAGCGCCTGATTGGAGCAGATGTTGCTGGAGGCTTTTTCCCGGCGGATATGCTGTTCTCTGGCTTGAAGAGTCAGCACGAACGCTCGCCTGCCGTCCGCGTCCGTCGTCTCCCCCACGATCCGACCGGGCAGCTTTCGCATCATGCCCTTTGTCGCGGCCATAAATCCCAGATAAGGACCGCCAAAGCCCAATTCCAGCCCCAGAGGCTGTCCTTCTCCCACGGCCACGTCCGCCCCGCAGTCCGCCGGCGTCTTCATGATCCCCAGCGCGATGGGATTGCAGCCCATGATGAATTTAGCCTTGCCCTCGTGAGCGATTCGTCCGCATTCATCCGCATCCTCAAACTGTCCGTAGTAATTCGGCTGCTGTAAATAGACACAGGCGGTGGTTTCGTCCAGCAGCTCCTTCAACGCCGCCAGATCGGTACGGCCGTCCTTTTCCGGAATCAGCAGAACCTCTCCCCCCACCGCCTCGCCGTAGGTTTTGATGGTGCGAATCACATCCGGCTGCGCCGCCGCGGAAACCAGAGCTTTGGTGCGTTTCCGCTCCCGGCACATAGCCACCGCTTCCGCCGCCGCAGAAGCTCCGTCATACACCGAAGCGTTGGAAACCTCCAGGCCGGTGAGCTCGCAGATCATGGTCTGATATTCGAAAATGGATTGAAGCACCCCCTGGCTGATCTCCGCCTGATAGGGTGTGTAGGCTGTTAGAAAGGTCTCCTTGGAGACTACGTCGCTGACGATGGCGGGAATGTAATGGCGATAAGCCCCCGCTCCCCGGAACACACTGTCAAACACCACGTTTTTCGAGGCCAGAGCTTCCATTTCCCGGCGAACGCCAAGCTCCGTCCGGCCTTCCGGAAGTGGAAGCGGCTCCTTCAGCAGCACCTCCCGGGGAATGTGGGAAAACAGCTCTTCGACCTCCGAAAGCCCCAGCGCCGCAAGCATCTCCCGCCGTTCATCCGCCGTGGAGGGAATGTAACTTGCCATAAACTACGCCTCCTCGGCCGCAAAGGCCTCATAATCCCCTTCGTTCAACAGCTCTTCCGTCTCGCTCACATCCTTGACGCGAATCATCCAGGACTCGAAAGGCGCTTCGTTCAGCAGCGCCGGCTGGTCCGCCAGTTCCTCGTTCACCGCGGAAACCACGCCGGTCACCGGGCTGAACACGTCGGATACCGCCTTGACCGATTCCACGTCCGCAAAGGATTCCCCTATGGTGACTTCGTCACCCACCTCCGGCAAATTGATGAACACGATGTCTCCCAGCGCGTCCTGTGCGAAATCGGTGATTCCGATCTCCACCACTCCCTCGTCCAGCTCCTTGACCCACTCGTGAGATTTTGAATACTTCACATCATTTCTAACTTCCATTTTTTCGTCCTCCGTCCTCTCTTTTCACTTAAAAGCGATGTCTTTATTTTTCTCTCTGATAAAACGGCAGCGGTACCACCTCCGCGGCAACCCTCCGCCCCCGCACATCGATTTCCACTTGTGTTCCCGGTTCGGTCAGGCCTACCTCTAAATAAGCCATGGCCACCGCTCGGTTCAGATACGGGCAGTGAGTCCCCGAAGTCGTCACGCCGATTTCCCGTTCTCCCGCAAACACCGGACATTCCTCCCGGGCGATTCCGCGTCCGGTGAGCGCCAGACCCACTCTCTTTTTCGTCAGCGGTCCTCTGGCCTCGATCGCGGCTTTGCCAATGAAAGCCTCTTTGTTCATCTTGATCGCAAAGCCCAAATCCGCTTCCAGCGGCGTAGTCTCGTCGGTCATCTCATGACCGTAAAGGGGCATGGCCGCCTCCAGTCTCAGGGTATCCCGGGCCCCCAGACCGCAGGGAATCAGACCGTCTCCGGCTCCGGCCTCCAGCAGCGCCTTCCAGATCCCGCAGGCATCCTCGGCTTGGCAGTAAATCTCAAAGCCGTCCTCTCCGGTATAACCGGTGCGGGATACCAGACAAGGCTTGCCCGCCACACTCATCTGCCGGGTGAAGCTGTAATACTTTCGGGGAAATTCCGCAAAATCCGCCAATTTACCCAGGATTTCCTCGGCCTTTGGTCCTTGAAGCGCCAGCTGGCCGATCTCGTCGGAAAGGTCTTGAAATTCCACCTCTCCCTTTAGATGACCGCGAATCCACTCCACGTCCTTCTCCCGATTGCCCGCGTTGATCACCAGCAGATAGCAGTCCTCACGAATCCGATAAACCAGGAGATCATCCACGATCCCCCCCTGCTCATTGCACATGGGGCTGTAGCGAATCCGCCCGTCCGCCAGGCTGGTAAAATCATTGCACAGCAGATTCTGTACGTTGGCAAAGGCGTCCTTTCCGGACAAGATCACTTCTCCCATGTGGGAAACGTCAAAGAGCCCCGCCGCCTTGCGCACCGCGTTGTGCTCCGCGATGATCCCCGTCTTGTACTGCACCGGCAGCAGGAAGCCGCCAAAGGGCACGATCTTTCCCCCGCTTTCCTGGTGGCATTGATATAAAGGAGTTTTCCGTTCCATTGTTTTTCCCTCCGCAACTAAAAAAAGACGTATTGAAACAACATGATTGTCAATACGCCTCTGTCCTGTTACCTGAAAGATTCTCCCTGGGCAGGGATTGCTTCTTCGGTGTCTCTCACCTGCGGATATTTGAATGTTCCGGCAGTGTAGAACTTCCCAGAGTGTTGTCCGGACCCGGTACTTTTGCCTGAGAGTTTGTCGCGCCTTCCCCTTCGGCTCCGCCTGTGGACGGTATCTCCCGAGCCCTTCATCCAACCTGATTCAGTTTTCCTTGCTTTTCAGTTTAATGTTAATGGAAAACCCACCCTCTGTCAATGAAAATGGGTGGGTTTTGATTACAAATCGCTTTATTCTTCCAAGCCGTCCCCCCGGACCCCTTCTTCTTTTTCCGGAATCGGTTTGGCGTCGGTCAATCGGCAGATGGCTTCCGCAAAAATTTTCGCGGAACGAACCAGATTGTCGACGGAGACATACTCGTTCTTCTGATGCTCCACTTCGGGTTCCCCGGGGTACATCATCCCAAAGGCCACGATGTTCTTGGCGGATCTGGCATAGGTCCCGCCGCCGATGACAATGGGCTTCGAATCCTGATCCCCGGTGTACTTCCGATAGACCTCCATCAAAGTGGTGATCATAGGATCGTCCGGCTCAAAATAGATGGGCGCCCGGTGCTCCAGCTTGACGATGCCCAGATCATAATGGTTCACCGCTTCCAGCATGCCGTCAAAAATCTGCTGATCGTTCATGGTGATGGGATAACGGATGTTGATCGTCAAGCGGGCTACCTCCTCGTCCATCTCGATCATGCCCACGTTGAGAATCAGTTTGCCGGACAGCCGGTCGGAGAAACCGCAGCCCAGACTGCTTCCGTCCGTCTCAAAACCCAGGTGCCGGTTGTAAAAATCAATGAAATCAGCGGCGTCCTCATTGACCACGCCCACCTGCTCCAAAAACATCATCAAGATGGAAATCGCGTTTTGACCCTTCCAGGGCTGAGCTCCGTGAGCCGACTGCCCCACACAGGAGATTTCCATGCTCTTCCCCCTTCCGGTGGCCTTGATCTGGTAACCGGTCTCCTGGCGGAAGGCCGTCAGCTTTGCTTTGATTTCCTCATAAGAATCCGCCCGGATCAGCGCCTTGGCAAAATCCGGAACCATGTTGGCCGCGTTTCCGCCGCTGATCCTTCGCAGGACCACCCCTTTGTTCACGGACTTGCCGATCTTCTTAGCCAATTCGAAAATCAGCAGTCCCATCTCTCCATGGATGGCGGGAAACTCCGCGTCAGGTGTAAACCCGAAATCCGGCGCCTTCACCTTTTTAAAATAGTACTCCATTCCCTTCCAGCCCGTCTCCTCATCCAAGCCCAGGATCAGACGCACCTTCTTCTCCGGCATCAGACCGGAGTCCTTGATGGCCTTCATGGCGTAATAGGCCGCGATGGTCGGCCCCTTGTCATCGATGGCTCCCCGTCCGTACAGCTTGCCATCCGCCACCTCCCCGCCAAAGGGGGGATAATCCCAGCCGCTGCCCTCGGGCACCACGTCCAAATGGGAGAGAATTCCCATGGTTTCCCCCGAGAGCTCCGCCAGCGCGCCCTGCTGGTCGTAGATCTCGCCCCCGAAATCGATGTGACCGCCGTAGTTGTCGATATTCTCCACCTCGAATCCGTCGGCCTGTCCCTTGGCAAGCATGTATTCCAGCGCCTCCTGGACGTTTTGTCCGAAGGGCATGTCACCCTCCGCCGCCCCTCCCACACTGGGGATGGCAATCAGCTCCCGCAGCGTTTCGATCATCTGCTCCCGGTACTGGTCAATCAACCCGATATAATCTGTCATGTCCTCGTTCCTCCCGTTTATCCGATTCCTTTTTTCTGAGATTCGCCGATGCAAAAAGAAAGCCGTATTTTAGCTTCGCACCAACCGCCGTTCCTGTCAAGCTTATGAAATCAAGCAGATTCCCGCGCCCATGCGTCCGGTCTTGCCTTGATCCCGCCGATGGGAGTAAAACAGCTCCGGTTCACAGAACGTGCAGTGCTCCGAAACTTTAATCCTGCCAACGCCCAGCTCCTCAAGCTGTCTGCGGTTGATCCCGGCCAGATCCAAAAGGTACTTGCCGTGCTTCGACCGCGACGCAAATTCGTCGATAAAGTCCCAGCGCTCCGCAAAGGCCTCGTAAACCTCCGTCCCCACTTCAAAGCATTCCCTGCAGATCCCCGGGCCCACGAAAGCGGTCATTTCCTCCGGGACCGCTCCGAAACGCTCCGCCATCGTGCGCACGGTCTTCGGCCCGATTCCGGCACAGGTGCCTCTCCACCCCGCGTGAGCCAAGCCTGCCGCCCGATGCTTACGGTCCAGCAGATAGACCGGCAGGCAGTCCGCGTGAATGGTGGTCAACAGTACGTTTTCACAATTGGTGACCAGCGCGTCCGTATCCGGCAAAATCAATTCATTGGAACCATCCGGCCTGCGGCGGTCCTTTGACGCCAGTCCGAAGTTCGCCGCCGCCTCTCGATACGGAGCCGCCATTTCCTCGGTCACGCAAGCCACGTGATCTCCGTGGACCTGCTGCGCACGCACGATCACCGCTCCCGACAGCTCCGCCGCGTCCAGCAGCAGCGTGCGGTTTTGTCTGGCGCGTTCCGTGGTATCTCCGGTGTTCCCCCCAAAGTTCAAAGATTCCCACGGTGCGGGACTCACCCCCTTCAGTCTCGTGCTGAAAAAGGCGTTGACCCCCGGCTCTTCTGAAAATATGGAAAAATACATCATCTCTTTCATCCCCATTTCTATTTCGTCTATGTTTTCCCTCGTTCGGGCAAGTAATCCCTTGTCATTCGAGGGTATGAGAAGCCATCTTCTATGGATCAGTTTCTCCCATGGATATCATTGTATTCCATTCTGGCAAAATTTGAAACGAAATGTTTTAAGAATTATAGTGATTTACGGGCTTTATAATATGGACTGCGGCGATTATAATGAATGATAGAATAGGCAAAGCGCCGATCTTTCTCGGCGCCATCATCAGACCCTGCGGAAATTGGGAGGAACGAGGAAATGACATACGAAGAATACTTGGCCTTGGTGCAAAGCCGCTACCTGACCAGCAAACAGAACGAAGAATTACAGGCCGCTCAATTTTATGAAGAACAATTTGAAGTCAAATGGCTGGCCTCCAAGCTGAAGCAGTTTTCTTTCGTTTCTCTACGGGAGAAAATCACAGAATCCGAACTGCGGGAGTATTCCGCCCGCTGTATTCGGACCGCTCTTCAAGAATACAAGGGGCTTCCCAGAGGCTTTCAGAACGGCGTGGTCTCCTTTAACGTGCTGGCGGGCTTGGACATCGATCAAAGCGCCATCGACTTTGCCACAAAGCGTCCCGACAAACATTTTTCGGCCTTTGAAATGCCGGTCCTGGTGGATTTGAACGCTCAGCGGATCTACTACTACTCCTCCACTCCCATGTGGGGCGCGATTTACTACAAGCATTTCAGAGAGTATATTCAAAAGAATTTTGATTTCAATTCATAAAATTCTGCTGAACAGAATATCAAACGAAAAAAGAGGCTCGCGCCTCTTTTTTCGTTCGAATCTCATTTTCCGCCGGGGATCACTCCCGCTTCCGCCGGGGATCACTCCCGCTTCCGCCGGGGATCACTCCCGGCGAATCAGGTTCTCTCCCAAAAGCGCCGTCACGTCCGCCAGCGCCTCCCGCGCCCTGGACAAATGTCCGGATGCCTGAAGCGCTTCGTTCTGTTCCAGCTGTGCATCCAGCGGCACGACGGCGAACACCGGCTTCTGCTTTCCTCCGTACTTATCCACCCAGGTAGGAATGGCATCCATCGTCACTGAGAGGATTTTTCCCGTGCTCTTTTGGATCTCCAGATTCACCTCGGCGATCATCCCTTGCTCCGTATAACGGTTGTTCAGCGTTTCCTTCCGCTGATTGGAGATAAAGTTTCCCATGGAATAAAAGACCGGCACTTGACGTGCCTCGACGGCCCCCTCCG
>CAUHLX010000118.1 GCA_959606705.1 uncultured Bacillota bacterium
AACCATGTCCTTAAATTCCTAAAGACATGGTATAATAAACACCATAGGACCGTAAAGTTTATTTCACCATGTCCTGAAGGTCCTAAGGACATGGCATCATAATCATCAATGGATCTGTAAAAATAGTGATATGAAAAATGAAAACGGGGTACTATTAAGAGAAGGATCAGGAATCGGAAAACCAAGGTCAAGGCCTGAGGATAAGAACCGAATATAACGGAAAGCAAATCGAGAGGAGAACCATCAACATGAGCAAAGTGTATGACGTTGTGATTATCGGAGCGGGGCCGGCGGGACTGACCGCGGGACTGTACGCGGGAAGAGCGCGGCTTTCCACACTGGTGATCGAGAAGGAGCGGGCTGGCGGGCAGATCGTTCAAACGGCTGAAATCGAAAATTATCCCGGATCGCTTTTGGAGGAGTCCGGTCCCACACTGGTCGAGCGCATGTCGGAGCAGGCGGCACGATTCGGAGCGGAGAGGGTTACGGACACCGTAGAGTCCGTGGAGCTGGACGGTCCGATCAAGATCGTTCGGGGGATGAGCGCAACCTATCAAGCGAAGACCGTGATCCTGGCCGGAGGGGCCAAATCCGTGCCGCTGGGCTGCCCGGGAGAGCAGGAGTTTACCGGCAGAGGAGTTTCCTATTGCGCAACCTGCGACGGAGCCTTTTTCGGAGGCTTGGAGGTCTATGTGGTCGGCGGCGGAGACGCGGCGGTGGAGGAGGCCATGTATCTGACCAAGTTTGCCAAAAAGGTCACCGTAATCCATCGCCGAGACCAGCTGCGGGCGGCGAAATCCATTCAGGAAAAGGCCTTTGCCAATCCAAAGATGAACTTTCTCTGGAATCACGTGGTGAAGGAACTGTCAGGAGAAGGACTGCTGTCCCAAATGGTGGTGGAAAACACCAAAACCGGTGAATTGACGACCATCAAGGCCAATGAAGACGAAGGAATGTTCGGCGTCTTCGTGTTTATCGGCTATAAGCCGGAAACTGAGCTTTTGGAAGGCAAGCTGGAGATGGAGCGAGGCTATGTGCTGACGGATGATGATATGCGCACCAGCGTTCCCGGTGTTTTCGCGGCGGGGGATCTTCGCAAAAAAAGTGTGCGTCAGGTAGTGACCGCGGCTGCCGACGGCTGCATCGCAGCGGCAGCGGCCGGAAAGTATCTGGAGGAACAGGAGGCTTAGCGCGGCGTTCCGCGAAGGAGCATCAAAGTCGAACCGGTGAGTCCATATAACGTTCAACCCCTTGAAATCGCAGTCTGCCGGACTGCTTGTCAAGGGGTCTTTTTTCCCCTTTTTCCGCATAAGGTTACCTCAAGACGGAAACGGGGGAAAAAGGATGAAAAAACAAGAGGTACATTGGAAAACCGTATTTTCTCTGGCCGGGGCCTTCGTGGCGTTTCAGATCGGCTCGGGGTTTGCGACGGGGCAGGAAATCCTTCAGTATTTTGCTTCCTATGGATTGTGGGGAATCCTAGGGGCGGTGCTCTCCATGGGGCTCATGGTCTATGCCAGCGTAAGCTTCATGACGATGGGGAAGAAACATCGATTGGAAAAAGGAAGCGATGTGTTTCGATGCTATTGCGGCGAGACGGCCAGTTTGTTTTTCGATTTCTTTTCCGTGGTGTTTTTATACATGTCGTATTGGGTGATGGCGGCGGGCGCGGGGGCCACCATGGCACAGCATTACGGCATGCCCGAGGCGGCGGGAAGCGTGATGATGGCAGTGCTTTCCGCCGGAACCGTGCTGTTCGGACTGTCACGCATCGTGGATATTTTAGGCCGGATCGGACCGATGATCGCGTTGTTTGCCATCGCGATCGGTTTGCTGGTCATCCTGCGGGACCCCTCGGCGATCGGAGAAGGGAACGCCGCTCTGCCATATCTCTCCGTAAACAGGGCGGCGGGAAGCTGGTGGATGGCTGCTGCCTCCTATGTGGGCTTCAGCGTGCTGGGGATGGCGGTGTTCATGTCCTCCATGGGAGCCTCGGCCGGCAGTGTGAAGGAAGCCGCTTTGGGCGGGGCCTTGGGGGCGGTGGCCTTCTGCTTGTCGATTATCGTGGTAGCCTTAGGCCTTCTCTCTCAGATCGACCAAGTGGCCCGACTGCCCATTCCCATGCTGTATTTGGCCGGAACCATACATCGGGTGCTTCCCAGCTGTTTTACGCTGATCATCATGGCGGGAATTTACACCACGGCGGTCCCGCTCTTGTGGTCGGTCACCAATCGTTTTGCCGGTGATCGCACTCCGCGTTTTCGAATCCTGGCGGTGATCCTGGCGGCGGTGGGAACCCTGGTGAGTCTAAAGGTTCCCTTCACCCAACTGGTGGGTTCCGTTTACCTGATTAACGGGTACTTGGGAATGCTGTTTTTAGCCTGGTCGGCAGCTTCCGCCGCTCTGCGTTTCGGCGCCGGAAGACGACAAAAAATAACAGGAAAAATATTTGTAGAAAAATAAACTTTTTTGGATGTGAAAGCGTCTAAAAAGTGCTAGAATATAACTAAGTTTGAGTCAGTTAAAAGGGGCGGGCATTTCATGGAGCGATCCGAATTAAAAATGGAAAATTCTGATATACAATCTCAGGGGAGTTTGGAAAATCCTACAAAGAAGAGAAAGAAGCGCAAGCGGAGAAGAATCGTTCTCAAAAAACCGGGAAAAATTCTTCTCTGTGTTTTGCTGCTCATCGCGATCTTGACCACCGCGGCAGTGGCCGCCCACGAGCGAAAAAAGGGGGACGGCGTGAAAGCCGTTCAGTCCGATCAGGTGAGCGGATCAGCCATGGACGTGGAGCCCTCGGAAGGAGCAATCGGAGCTATCGGAGCTATCGTGGATTCGGCAGCTGGGGCGGGGTCGGTCAATACTTTGAACCCGGTGGAATCCGACGGAGTCCCGGCCGGTGAGACGATTCCGGCGGCTCAGGCTCCTCAAACCGCAGGCGGGAGCACCGTGGCGCAGAGCGAGCCGGTTGGAGACGACTATTTCAACGACGCGGTTTTCGTAGGAGATTCCAGGACTCAGGGCTTTATGATGTATTCCGGCCTTGGCGGCGCCACCTTTTATGCGGCCCAGGGGCTCAATGTCAAAGAGGTTTTTGAAAAATCACAGGCCACGCTGAACGGACAAAAGGTTTCCATCGCCACGGCGCTGTCCCAAGCTTCCTATTCCAAAGTGTATTTGATGCTGGGGATCAACGAAATGGGCTGGGTTTATCCGGAAAAGTTTGTGGAGAAATATGGGCAGATTATCGATACCATCCGGAATTCGCATCCGGACGCGGTAATCTACCTTCAGAGCTTGCTTCCGGTGACCGCGCAGAAGTCCGCGGCGGATTTGACGACCAACAATGTCAATGTGGACCGTTTCAACGTGATGATTCGGCAGCTGGCAGAGGACAAAGGCGTATATTTTTTGAATGTGCGAGAGGCGGTACAGGATGCAAACGGCAATTTGTATGACGAAGCCACCACCGACGGGGTACATTTGAATAAGGATTATTGCCTAAAATGGTTAGAATATCTCAAAACGCATACAATATAGCTAAATACTTGACAAGGGAGATTAAACGATACGATGAACCACGACGCAACGATCAGAAAAAGACGGTTTTGTTTTACCGCCGCCCTCCTTCTCTGCTTCGGCGCGCTTTTCACCGCCTGTGCGGGGAACGGGCAGAGCGGAACGGACAAGCAGCCGGATGTTCATAAATTAGCAGCAGATTTGATCGGGCAGGTGCCTTTTGTAGACGAAATGACGGAGGATACCACCGATGTGTTCTACGCCATGTACCAGATCGACGAAACGCTGGTGAAGGACAAGTCCTTCTACTTCAGCACCGGCGCTACGGCAGAAGAGGTAGCGGTGATCGAGGCGGCTTCCTCGGAGGATGTGGATGCGGTGAAGCAAGCGGTGCTTTCCAGAGTGGAAGCTCAGAAGGAAGGGTTCGCCGATTACATTCCCGAAGAGTTGACCAAGCTGGACGATCCGGTGGTGGAGGTGATCGGAAACGCGGTGATCCTCTGTGTTTCCCAGGACAATGCCAAGGCGCGGGACGTCATTTCAGCTTACAAATAATTCAGTTCAGGAGAACCTTAAATGGTCTTTAGCAGTATTAGCTTTTTATTTTACTTTCTGCCGGTTATGCTTTTCATCTATTTTCTGGCTCCCCGGAGATGGCGCAATTCCGCGCTCTTTGTGGGCAGCCTTTTTTTCTATGCCTGGGGTGAACCGGTGTACATCCTTTTGATGCTGTTTTCCATCCTCTGCAACTACACGCTGGGCCTTTTGATGGAACGGTCTCTTCGGGCGGCCGGCGGGGACGGACCGCGGACGAAGGAACGGAATTCCGCAGAGGCGAAGGGGAGAACCGCGGCAAAGACGCTGCTCATCACGGCGGTGGTCATCAACATCGGATTGCTGGCCTTTTTCAAGTACGCCGATTTTTTCCTGTCCAATTTAAATTGGATTCCCGGAGTGTCCGTGCCGCTGCTGAAGCTGCCGCTGCCGCTGGGCATTTCCTTTTACACCTTTCAGGCCCTGTCCTATGTGATCGATTTGTATCGGGGGCAGGTGGAGGTGCAGAAAAGCTTCGTGGCGTTCGGGGCTTACGTGTCGCTGTTTCCTCAATTGATCGCCGGACCCATCGTGCGGATGAAAACGGTAGCCGACGAGCTGGCGGAGCGCCGGGAGACCGTGGACGAGTTTGCCGAAGGGGTGCGCCGTTTTGTGGTGGGACTGGGAAAAAAGGTGCTGTTAGCCAACGGCGTGGGGGCGATTTTTACTCAGGTGTCCCAGATGGAGCCCACCTCGCTTTCCGCGTTGACCGCCTGGATCGGAGCGCTGGCTTTTACCTTTCAGATTTATTTCGATTTTTCCGGTTACTCCGACATGGCCATCGGCCTGGGACGCATGCTGGGGTTCCACTTTCTGGAGAATTTCAACTATCCCTATCAATCCAAGAGTATCACCGAGTTTTGGAGACGATGGCACATTTCGCTTTCCACCTGGTTTAAGGAATACGTTTACATTCCGCTGGGAGGAAACCGTCAAGGGTTGAAGAAGCAGATCCGCAACATTCTCGTGGTCTGGCTGCTGACCGGATTCTGGCACGGAGCCAGCTGGAATTTCGTAGTCTGGGGTCTCTATTTCGGAACGCTGCTGATCCTGGAAAAGCTGTTTTTAGGACGGGCGCTGGAACGAATTCCGGCCGCCTGCGCTCATGTGTACACCATGCTGCTGGTGATCTTCAGCTGGGTGATCTTCGCTTTCGATTCCCTGGGAACGGGCTTCTTGTTCCTGAAGGCGATGCTGGGAGGAAATGACGCGGGCCTGTGGGATGAACAGGGCTTGTACCTGCTTTCCGGGAATTTGATCCTCTTTGGAATTCTGGCGTTGGGAAGCACGGAATTGCCGAAACGAGCGGTTGGCCGGGTTCGGGCAAGGTTCCGGGGCCGGGAGCTTCCGGATATCGTGATGGGCAACGCCTTCCTTTTGATCGTTTTCTTTCTGTGCGTGGCGTATCTGGTGTCTTCGTCATACAATCCGTTTCTGTATTTTCGGTTTTAGGAGGCGGTACCATGAAAAATCGGAACAATCGAATGACTGCCTTCGGATTCGCGGGGGTCATCGCCTTGATGGCGCTTTGGGGAGGAATCGCTTCCGACCAGCCGTTTTCCCAGGAGGAAAACCGCGCGCTGCAGCGGCTTCCCAAGCCTTCGGCGGCAGCTGTGCTGTCCGGTCAGTTTACCCGGGAGTTTGAGCTCTACACCACGGACCAGTTTCCGGCGCGTTCTCTCTGGATGTCCGTCAAAAGCCGCAGCGATCTGGCCCTCGGAAAGAAGGACAACGGACAGGTTTATTTCGGATCGGAGGAAACCCTGTTCCCCATCGATCAGGTGGATTCTCGGCAGAAGCAGGCCAATCTCCTGTTTCTAAGCCGCTTTCTGACCAGCTTGCGGACGAACTACCCTCAGGTGCAAAGCTCGGTGCTGATCGCGCCCACTTCCACGGAAGTATTGCGGTCCCGTCTGCCGAAGCATGCGCCGGTCCCCGACGAAGAGGAACTGATCGGCGAGATTGAAAAGACCGTGGGAGCGCTGAATCAAAAAACGGGGAGCGCTCAAGTGACCATCTTCACCAATCCACTGGAAACACTGCGCCGTCATGGAGAAGAAGGGGTGTATTATCGAACGGATCACCACTGGACGACCTTCGGAGCTTACCTGGCTTATCGAGCGTGGGCCCAAGACCAGGGATTAAAACCCACTCCCAAGGAATCGTTTGAGATTCGAACGGTATCCCAAGATTTTTACGGAACGAGTCAATCGAAAACCGGGATGAACAGTCTTTCTCCCGATCCCATAGAAGCTTATGTTTCCGACAGACAAGGCCAGTGCCGAATCACCATCTACGATACCCCGCAGAACGGAGGCGTCAGGACGATGGACTCTTTATACGATCCTCAATTCCTGAAAGAAAAGGATCAGTACGCGTATTTTCTGGGCGGCAACCACCCTCGAACCGTGATCGACACCGGCGTACGAAACGGAAGGACTCTGCTGCTAGTCAAGGATTCCTACGCGCACTGTTTCGTTCCCTTCCTCACCGAACACTTTCAGCGGATCGTCATGGTGGACCTGCGTTATTTCAAAGGCGGGCTGGCTTCTCTGATGGAAGAGGACCAGGTGACGGATGTGATGCTTCTGTACAATGTGGTGCAATTTTGCAGCGATCGAAATCTGGCCTATCTGAGATTTTAGGTATGGAATGATCGAAATTCATGATATAATAGCCGTAGGGTTATTGGTTATTGCTGTGGTAGGATTGATAGAACGTAAGAATAGAACAGGAGACGAGGATGATGAGAATGAGGAAAAAGCGGATGACTGTAATTTGCGCAATGGTACTGGCCGGTTGTTTGGGGCTTTCCGGCTGTGCACAGGAGCCGGTGGAGCCGGGTCCGAAGGAATTGACCTGCAAAGCGGAGCTGTATTATGTGAACGAGGAAGCCGTCATCAGCGGCAGCGGCAGTTACATGATGGAGGAGCCCATCGAGGTGGAGCTCACCGGCACTTCTCAAGAGCTGCTGATGAAAGCCGTGGTCGAATCTCTGAAAGGTGTGCCGGAAAATAATCCGGGTTACGCCACCATGCTGTCTGAGGATCTGCAAATCAACGGGGTGACGATGGAAAAGGGAGTGGCGACGGTGGATTTGAATACGGAGGGCCTGAGCGGAAGCTCTCTGGAGGAAAGCTGCTTGATCGCCCAAATCGTCGAGAGCTTGTGTGAGACCTTCGAGGATGTGAAAAGCGTGCAGTTCCTGGTCAACGGAGAGAAGACAGACAGCCTGATGGGGCATTATGACGTGAGTCAGCCCATCGGAGAGGACTTCTTCGACGACATGTTTGACGATGATACCGCAGATTGATATTGTTCGGTGCGGACGAAAGACCATTGCGATCTACGTCCGCCCGGATGGACGGATTGAGGTTCGGGCGCCGAAGCAGGCGTCCGAAGCGGCAATTTTGGGCTTCGTGAAGGAAAAGGAGGACTGGATTCGGTCCACCCGGGAGAAGCTGCTCCTGCGGACGGAGCGGCGCGAGGTCGTGACCTTGACCGCGGAGGAAGAACGATACTGGAGAAAGCAGGCCGGGATTTATCTGGCGGAGCGATGCGCGTATTACGCTCCCTTGCTGGGTGTCACCTACGGGCCCATTCGCATCAACGGGGCGAAAACCCGCTGGGGGTCCTGCAGCTCCACCGGGAGCATCAACTTCACCTGGAAGCTGATGTTCGTTCCGGAAGAGCTGATCGATTACGTGGTGGTCCACGAGCTGGCACATCGCAAAGAGATGAATCATTCGGAGCGTTTCTGGAAGACAGTCGAGGGGATTTTACCGGATTACCGGCAGCGGCGAGCGGCCCTGCGGGAGTATCAGCGTTCCACCTTGGTGCGGAGCGAAAAAGAAGCGGATGTTACATAGGGGGCCAATAGAAGATGAAAAACGGGAAGACGCACTTCAGAGGGTGCCTGCTGGGCGGAGCCATCGGTGACGCGCTGGGCTATCCGGTGGAGTTTTCCACGATGGACGAAATAGAGAAACAATACGGAAAGGGCGGGATCAAGGATCCGGTG
>CAUHLX010000119.1 GCA_959606705.1 uncultured Bacillota bacterium
ATTTCTTTCGATAGTAAAATCATGTGCTCCTCCTTTGTCATCACGGCTTTCGTTTTCAACGGTTCCGCCGTAGAATCGATCAAACGGCTCATTCCCCTTCTAATCGACCACCGTTTGTTTTTCATAAATCTTCGTCTGCATCGCGTCCAATTCCTCAAAGGTGACCCGCTCCCCCGGGAACAGCGCGCTGCCGCCCATGGAAATCGCCGCTTCACTCACCAGAATGAGTACGTAAACCTGCCAGATCTGAATATTCCAGCTTCCGATATGGGTAATCCAACCGAAATTGACCGCGGTGGAAAAGACCAGGGCCAGGATAAACGCCACCAAAACCCCGGTGAACACACACTTCCGATTTAAACGCTCCATGAAATAAGACGCGAAGATCGGCAGACCGCTGATGATCAGGAAGCCCGACAAATAGATCCCGATGTTCATAATCGATCCAGGTTTCAGCGAGATGATCATGCCGATTACCCCGAATACCAGTACCAGCAACGTGGTCAAATTCAGCATCTTCTTCTGAGACAGCTCCTTGTCCTTGCGAATGTAGCTTTTGTAAATATCCGTGGTAACGATACTGGAAAGCGCAACCAAAACCGAGCCGTAGGACGAGGCGATGGCGTTGAACACCAGGAACGACCAGGCGATCATTACCCACTTGGGCGCAATGGTAACGATCAGGTTGGCCAGAATGTCGCTTCCGTTGCTGGTAGTGATCCCCAGTCCCATTGCCACGACTCCCAGAATACCGGCCAGCATGGGCAGCAGGGACCAGGCGCCCCAGGCGAACAGGAAGCATTTGGCCGTATCCTTCGGTTTTTCAATGGCATAGGCCCGCTGCCACATGGTTTGATCCGCCGCGGCATAGGTGATCCAGCCCACCAGATACACCATGAACAGATCTCCGAAGGATCTGGAAGTATACAGGGCAAAACCCGTTTCCTGCCCCTGTGACTGAAGAGTATCGAACAATTCTCCCGGTCCGATATAGACAAACGCGAACACCGCTACGATGGCCAGCACGATCCACATGATGGAATACTGAAAATAATCCGTCAGAATGGATGACCACAAGCCCCCGAGAACGGTAAAAATGATAATGACGATACAGCTGAAGACCACCGCCTGCATATATGTAATTCCAAAAATCGGCGCGATGCCGGCACCCAGGCCGGTTCCTAAATACATCAACAGTATAATGTGAACGAATAACGCCACGAAGACCAAAAGCTTGTGAACCTGATCCCCGAACCGCACCTTGACAAATTCGGTAAAGGTGGTACCGTGAGGCATACACTGCCTGATTTTCTTGAAAAACGGGGCCACCAGGAAAAGGCTCAGCCCGGAAATAGGATAGATCCAAACCGCCGGCCAGCCATAGGTGTAGGCGGCTTCTCCCGCGGCCAGTATGGTGCTGGCCCACGCCCAGGTCACTACGATGGAACCCGAGATCAACGGCCACTTTACTCTTCGTCCCGCCACCATGTAATCCTCGGCCGTGTCCACCTGTTTTCTTCTTGCGCAAATACCGATTCCAATGAGAAACGCCGCGTTGACCAGCAGCACGATAATCGATGCCGTAGGGCTCAAATGATTCATGTCTGTTCCCCCTATTCTCTTGTATTTGGGACAGGAATCCTTTTCCTCTCCCATAATAGTATCTGTCTATTTGATTGCTTCTCTCTCAGATTAAGCATATAATTCCACTTAGAATACCTCGGTGTAATTTGCGGATTCCATTTCGACGTCGGATCTCAGCTTACATTTGGGGTATTCCTTTTATGGTCATTCCGCTTCATCTTCTTTCTTAAAATCCTCCCTTCCACGGCGTGTTAGAGGCGCGACACGTCCCGCACGATCCGTTCCGCTCCCGCCAGCTCCACTATCACTCCGTCTCTGAGCAGGGTAATGGGTTCGTTCATCAGCCGCCCGATCACAGTCTTCCCACGAACGACAAGGCTACCCAGGTAAGGTACCACGCAGACGGTCTCGCCCGTGAGGATGGTACGATCGCTGGTGTAAATTTCCACTGCCTCGTAGTCCTCGTTCACCACGATTTTGTCCTGGGAATCATATCGTACCCGTAAGCCCGCCGAAATGGAAATCTGAAAGTCCGCGTTCCGGTCTCCGGTCATCGTCTCGAAGGCAATGGCCGCGGCAACCCGGGCCGTAATTTCCACCGGATAAATCTCGTTATTGAGCACGAAAACCTTTACGCCGTCACGCTCCCGCATTTCGGACGCGCGGTCCGGCCGCCGAACGACCTTTTGAGAATCCATCATTCCGCCGTGACCGTTTACGTCGAGGGCAATGAGTCCCGCGTCCACGCAAGGATTTTTCTCCATTACGGTCCGTACGGCAGTTTCGGCATCGACTCCTTGTTTCATCAAGGTGAGAACCTGCTTATTCACAGGAATCCCCTCCACGCCCACGGCGGATGGAATTCGGTGACCCGTTACCATGCCCACCCCATCCTCCGAGGCGAGATACATGGTCAGGGGCTCCGTTCGATCCGGTCCGCTGGAAATCACCGCCGCCAAAGTGGCCCTCGCCACCTCCTCCGGCGGCTCGGCCAGCACGGAATCGCCGAAGGTGAAAAGCGTTCTGCTCCCCCCTCTCTGCGTACAGTAATAGCGCACCTTTTGCTGCTCGTCCATGACGGCGAACGTGGCGAAGCCTCCGATGGAGCCGGATGTCACACGTTCCGCGCAATTCAGTCCTTTCCAGACTGCCAGACCCGCGTGGGGCCCGATGGCGCCGATTCCGATCGTCATTCTTCAATCCCTCCTTTGCACTTTCTTTTTACCGGGAAATAACGAATCTATATAAACGCTTCCTTAATAGGAGCGGATACTTCTTCCCGGAAGCTCCCCGGTCAGCGATCCGTTTTCCACCGTCGCCCTGCCGCCCACCAGTACCAGTTCGATCCCCTCCGGCGTTTTTCTGGGGTTCATAAAATCGGCCCGGTCGATCACGGTTTGCGGATTAAAAAGGGTAAGATACGCGTCAAATCCTTCCGCCACTCTTCCCGTTGAGGTCAACCCCAGCCTCCGCGCGGGCATCAGGGTCATCTTGCGGATTGCGGTGAGCAAATCCAAATCCTTCCGTTCTCTCACGTTCCTTCCCAAAACCCGCGGAAAGGCTCCCGCAGCCCGCGGATGGCCGCCGCCCTCGGCGAAAAGCCCGTCGCTTCCCACCATCACCAGCGGATGGCGCAGTGCCTGTGTCACCTCTTCCTCATTCATGACAAAGGCCACCGCCAGCGCGTCCGGCTCTTCCTTTCTCAGCCGCTCAAAGAGCGCTCGATCACAGTATTGTCCCGAATGTTTTCCCGAGGCGACGAGGATCGAATCAAAACCGGTGTTCCACCGTTCAAAGCATCCCTCATCAAAGATAGCGCTTCCGATAAAGGTGCAGAAGGCGTTGTACGGATAGACATCCGCCATGACATCCACGCCGCCGGCGTGAGCCGCCGTCAGCATTTCCAGGCCCGCCTCCATCTGACCGAAGGCGATGCAGCTTCCGATGTGGGAAATTTCAAATCGCACCTTTGCCTCTCGAGCAATGATGATCATTTCCGCCAGCGCCTCCAGGGAACGCGTGGCGTCGAACCGGTAGTGCGCGGCCACCAGCTTCTCCGGACGCTCCGCCGCGGTCTCACAGATCGACAGCATCTCCTCCGTGCCGGTCCCCGGGATGTACTCGAGGCCGAAGGAAACCCCCGCCGCGCCCCGACCCAGCTCTTCCCGCACAAAAGCGCACATCCTGCGGATCTGCGCCCCGTTGGCCGGCCGATACTGGTCCTCGCAGCCCGCCGCTTCCCGAGCGCCCGAGATTCCCATCAGTCCCAGCTGATTGACCGGTCCGCCGGTCTGATCCAGGATATCCAGGTATTCGGAAACCTTCCAGTGCCCGATCCCACAGTTTCCTCCCACCACCGTGGTCACGCCCATCAAAGCCATGAAATTCGCGATGTCAAAACGGATTCTTCCGCCTTCGACCGGATCCTCATGCATGTGAATATCGATGAACCCCGGAGAAATAATCAGATTCGCGGCGTCGATTTCCTTTTTTCCGGTGAGCGAACCTGAGGACAGCTCCGCGATTTTTCCATCCGCGATTCCGATCTCCTTTTCCGCCGCGCCCGTCAACGTATCCAGCACCATTCCATTTTTGATCACTAATTCATACATTTCGTATCCTCCGATCGACTATGACATAATAAAAATATGGGGATTATAATCCTCTTATTTGTGATGATTATATACCCCATAATATCAATATGCAAGGATTGATATCTTAAGAGGTGAATAAAATGATTGTCTTTGACAGACTGTGGGATACCATGAAGATAAAAGGCGTCTCTACCTATACGCTGCGAGAAAAGTATAATATTGAGAGTCGAACAATTAGACGCTTAAAAGCAAACCAAAACGTAACCACCGATACGCTGGATAAACTATGCGGTATTTTAGGCTGTGAACTGTGTGAAATCGCGGAATACGTCTCAGCGGGAAAACAATAAAGGCTCTTAATTGACCAGATCGCCATTGTGCCGATCTTTATTTTGTGTGCTCAAGGAAACCTTCGGCACTTGCTCGGCCTTGCACGCTTCATAGCCTTTCGCGAAGGCCATGAGCTGTTTCAAATCCGTCTCCCTTAAGGGGCCGATTAATTTAACCAGCGCGCTCCGATCATTTAACTCAGTCTTCATACCTTCACTCCTTCCTTTGACTTTATCAAATCATACATCTGTCAAAATCAAATGTCAAGATATTTTTTATTTGACTAGGTTTTAATTATCGTGCTAAACTATGAGTAGAATAGAGGTGATTATTCGATGACATTAGGGGAACGGATCAAACTGATTTTATCCGAACGGAATATGAAGCAAGTCGAATTCGCGGCCGCCCTGGGCATAAGCGCAAACTATGTAAACCAGCTGGTAAACGGAAAGAAAATAACCTTATCGGATACGCTGGCCAAGCTGATCGAAGAAACCTACGGTTATTCCGCGCTCTGGGTCAAGACCGGCGAAGGAGAAGAACATCTGGCCTCGCCGCTGACCCCATTAAAGCTGGAGTTTTTAAAGAAGATGGAGCAGATGCCCGACGATGAAGTCGCCGCGCTCCTGGCCTTTGCCAAGTCACTGGAAAGTGTACGAAAGTCCTTTAATATCTAAATAAATGAAAACAGGAGGTGCGCAAAAGTCCAATTGCCGCACCTCCTGTTTTATTCGAAAAAGCTGATCTGCCGCTCGCCGTACGCCCCTTGATATGCCCAGATGATGTCCTTCATCCGATAGAGAATCCCCGCCTCCTCACAGGCAGTGGAGAACGCCTTCCAAATCCGCCGCGCCCGGGGACTGGTACAGGTGTAACGAGAGCCGTACTGCCGCTGATAGCGTTCCGGCAGTCCCTGACCGGGAAACAGCTCCTCCAGCTTTTGAAAATACCAGTCCCGCTGGTTGTCCCGCAAGGTCATCCCAAACGCCGGATAGATGAAGCGAGCCCCGCACTCCGCCGCCCGTTTCACGATGGCCAGCACATTTTCCTCCGTATCCTCTAAGAACGGCAGGCAAGGCATCAGCAGTATCCCGGAAAAGATTCCTTCCTCCGAGAGCCTGGCGATCGCATCGAACCGCTGAGAGGACAAGCAGACCCGGGGTTCGATTTTCCGGCAGAGCCGGTCGTCCGCCGTGGTAATCGTGATCTTGCAAAGGACCGGAGAATGCTCCTTAATCTGTTTCAAAATATCCAGATCCCTCACGATCAGATCGCTTTTCGTGGCGATGGCCGCGCCGAACTCAAAGGCGTCCACCAGCTCCAGCGCGTGACGAGTCAACTGCTCCCCTTTTTCAAAAGGATTGTAGGGATCGCTCATGGCGCCCGTTCCCACCACCGCCCGGGCTCCCGGCTCCCCCGGGTTCCGATGCGCGCGCAGGCCGCGGGCCAGCCGCCTCAAGTCGTCCCGAATGAGAGGCAAGGCATTCTCCTTGGCGCGGACCCAATCGAAATGCTCCACACGGTAACAGCTGCTTCGACTGTCGCAGTAGATGCAGCCGTGGCAGCAGCCCCGGTAGATGTTCATATTGTAATCAATTCCAAACCATTCGGACCGACTCTTCGTTCGGTACACGATATGCTTGGCTGGCACAGTTTTCATCATGGTAATATCGTCCTCCGGTCATGCACCCAGATTATCATGCGAAATGAGACACCGCTCCGTCATATTAAAAATAATTCCGTTTCCAGCTGCCGCGGCGAAACCGATGGAGCAATAGCACAAAACGAGACACGTTGTCCGCCACCATACACACCCAGGCGGCATTCAAACCCATTCCCAAGGAAAAGATGCAGACCGCGGTGGATACGATGCGCACGCCCCACATGGAAAAGACCGCGAACAGGAAGGGCACCTTGGCATCGCCGATTCCGTTGAACACACCCTCCAGGATGATGAGAATTCCAAACAGCGGTTCGGACACCGCCACGATGCGCAGCACCGCGGCTCCGCTGGCAATCACCTGCGGATCCTTCGTAAAAATGGCCATCATCGCGCCCGGAAACAGAAAGAGCAGCACGGACAGCACCGTCATCAGCGCCGCGGTCATCGCCATGATGGTTTCCGAGATTCGCATCAGCTTCTTTTCGTCCTTTTCTCCCACCGCGTTTCCGGCCAAGGTAGCCGCCGCCGCGGAAAGCCCCAGTCCCGGCACGTAAAACGCCTGCTCGGCGGTAATGGCGATGGTATGCGCCGCCACGGCCACGGTCCCCAGCCGCGAGACAAGCGCCACGTAGATCACCTCTCCCAAGCTGACGGCCATCCGCTGTCCGGCCACCGGAACCGCCACATTCACACATTCCCGCATCACGGCCCGGTCCAATCGGATCTGACCTCGTTCAAAGCATAGGAGCGAGTTCCTGTGAACCGCCGCAAACATGAGGATTCCTCCCAGGGTCTGAGAAATTGCCGTGGCAATGGCCGCCCCCGCCACTCCCAGTCCCGCTCCCCACATGGTGAAGGAGGTCAGGCCGAACAGCGTCACGGTGCGCGTGCCGCCGATGAGCAGATAGTTTAAAATAATATTCAGCAGATTGATCAGCGCGTTGACCGCCATGGGCGTCCGCGTGTCGCCGATGGCTCGCAGCGTGGAGCCGAAGATGATCCCCGAAGCGCGAAAAGGCATGGGAATGCTGATGATCACAAAGTAGAGGAAGGCGTCGTGAAGGACCTCCGGTCGTGCGCCCAGCCATTTGGGCAGAACCGGACTGAGCAGCAGGCAGAACGCCCCCACGGAGATTCCCATGACCACAGTCGCCAGTAACGCCTGAATCGCCGCCTGGCGTACCTTTTCCGGCTTTCCGGCGCCCATGGCCTTGGCAATACAGGATAAAACTCCCGTTCCCATGGCGTAAAACAGACTGTTTACCGTCCAGGTGACGGTGACGGTAAGACCCACCGCGGCCGAAGCCCTGGCGCCGATCCGCCCCACCATTCCCGTGTCCACATACTGCACCACGGTCTGCAGCGCCTGTTCTACGATGGCCGGCCAGGCCAGGGTCCAGATGATCCCGATCTCTCCGCGTCTGTTTTGAAGCTGCTCTCTCATACGGTCCCTCTCCAAATCAATACAATTTTGTTCCGCCGCTTGCGGTGATTTTCCCTACCTGTTACAATAAAGGGTATCGTCGCTATAGGGTCAATACCATAACCATCAAAAAAGAAAAATGAGGAAGAAAAATGGAACAGACTGTCTATCTTTCCAGCGGAGAGCTGGCCCAAATGCTGGGAATTCCCAAACAGACCGTGATTTTCTACGATCGCGTGGGACTGCTCTCACCGGCCGGACGCGGCCCTCAAAATTACCGGCGCTACACGCTGGATCAGGCGGACGAGTTGGACACCATTCTCACCCTCCGCAATCTGGGGGTCCCGATTGCGGAATTGAAGGATTACCTTCGGAGGAAAAGTCCCGACCGCTGCATCCGAATGCTGCGCCGTCAGGAAGCCTTCGCCGAATCGGAGCTTAAACGGCTGGAGCGTCTGCGGAGAAAAATATCCGGACGAGCGGCTATCCTGGAGCAGGTCCTGACGGAAACCCACCGGGAGGAG
>CAUHLX010000120.1 GCA_959606705.1 uncultured Bacillota bacterium
GTGGAGGCGGTGTTGAGAGGAGAGCGGAACGTGATCGTTACGGTGGACAGCTTGTTCGCACGGCATCGGACGGTGCGAAAACCCAGCGAAGCCAGCTGTGCCCGAGCGCAGTTGATAGTGGAGAGTCTGGGATGTGTGGTGGAACAGGTCTTTCATCAGATCGAGATCGAGGCAATCGTCTCCACGGGCGGAGATACCTCCCTGCAAATTTGCAGAACCTTGGGGGCGGGGGGGATCGAGTTAAGAGATGAAATCATGCCGGGCGTGCCCCTGGGAAAGCTGGTGGGCGGTGAGGCGGCGGGAACGACAATCGTAACGAAGTCAGGAGGGTTTGGAAAGGAAAAGGCTCTCATCGATATCATCAAATACTTAAATGGAAAGGAAGAGACATTGGCATGAACGGTGATCAGATCAAAGTGCCGTCCTGTGTGTATGGGGGACGGGGAAGCGTAGAACGATTAAAGGATATTTTGGAGAAGGAACGGGCGGGAAAGGTTCTGCTGTTTACGGATCAGGGAGTTCGGAGCGCAGGACTCTGTGAAGGGGTTTTCCAGGTTTTAGATGAACAAAGGGTATCGTATGAAGTGCTGGATGACCTGACGGCGGAACCCTCTGTTTCGGATGTGGACCGGGTGCTGCGAGCGGCGGCGGATTTTCAGGGAGATTTGATTCTGGCGGTGGGCGGCGGCAGTGTCATGGATGCGGCGAAGCTGGCCAGTGTAATCATCGGGGCGGAGTACTCGGTTTACGACCTTTTGAAAAAGCCGGGATTGGCGAGAAAACAGATTCGGAGCGTCATGATGCCAACCACCTGCGGGACCGGCTCGGAAGCCACCTGCAACGCGATCGTGGCCATTCCGGAGGAAGATACGAAGACAGGAATCGTCAGCGACAGCATGATCCCCGACTACGCAATTCTGGACGCGGAGCTGATCGCCAGGCTGCCCAAAGCCATCGTCGCGGCTACGGGTGTGGATGCCTTGGCCCACGCGGTGGAGTGCTTTACTTCGAAAAAGGCGACGCCATTCAGCGATACCTACGCGTTGGCGTCGGCCCGGCTGATCTTTCGGAATATCCAGGCAGCATACGATGACCCGGATGACATGGAGGCCAAAAGTGCTATGCTGCTGGGCGCTTTTTACGGAGGGGCGGCGATTACGGGTTCGGGAACGACGGCGGTTCACGCGCTGTCCTATCCGCTGGGAGGAAAGTACCACATGGCCCACGGCATTTCCAATGCGATTTTGTTTGCGCATGTCATGGCCTTTAACATGGAGGCCTGTGAGGCTCGTCTGGCGGCGCTGTGCGATGGAGTTTACCCGAAGCTTTCTCTGTTGAGTGAAAGAGAGAAGGCGCGGAAATTGGTGGAGCGGATCGCGGAAATCGTGGAAGCGGTGGAGATTCCTCGGGATTTGACAGCCTTTGGGGTAAAGAAGGAGGATCTGGATTTCCTGGTGGAGGCGGGGAGTCAGCAGAAGCGGCTGCTGGTGAACAACTGCAAAGAGCTGAGCTTGGAGGATATTCGAGCCATTTATCGGAAGGTGATGTAATGAAAGAAAAACCAATTGTGGGAATCACGATGGGGGACCCGGCGGGCTGTGGCCCGGAAATTACGGTCAAAGCACTGCGGAACTCCAAACTCCGTGAAAGGTGCCGGCCGGTAGTGATCGGTGATGGCCGGATGCTGGAGGACGCCATTCATATTCTGGAAGGGACCGGATGGCTGGAGCCGAATGAAATGAAGGTTCACCGGATTGACGAAATCCGATCGGCGCGATACGAACCGGGAACGATCGACGTGCTGCACCTGAGTTTAGTGGATCCGGAAACCTTCGAATACGGGAAGGTGTCCGCCATGTGCGGGGAAGCGGCCTTCCGCTGTGTGGAAAAGGTGATCGAGCTGGCCATGAACGGTGAAGTGGACGCCACCGTAACCAACGCGCTCAACAAAGAGGCCATTAATCTGGCTGGGCACCACTTTTCCGGGCACACCGAAATTTACGCGCACTACACAGGCACCGATAAATATACTATGATGCTGGCTCATGAAAACCTGCGAGTAGTACATGTTTCCACTCACGTTTCCCTGCGGGAGGCTTGTGATCGAGTAAAAAGGGAGCGAGTGCTGGACGTGATCCGCATCGCGGACCAGGCTTGTAGAAGCTTGGGCATTCCAAAGCCGCGGATCGGGGTGGCGGGACTGAATCCTCACGCGGGAGAAAATGGCATGTTTGGGAAAGAAGAGCTCGAGGAAATTCTTCCGGCCATTGAACGGGCGGCGGCGGAAGGAATTGAGGTGGATGGACCGGTTCCTGCGGACTCTCTGTTTTCTAAGGCTCGAGGCGGCTGGTACGATATGGTGGTGGCCATGTACCACGATCAGGGGCACATTCCCTTGAAAGTGCTGGGCTTCGTCTACGATCAGGCGCAAAAGAAGTGGGGAGCGGTCAGCGGAGTCAACGTGACCTTGGGCTTGCCCATCATTCGCAGCTCCGTGGACCACGGCACCGCTTTCGGACACGCGGGACAAGGGGTGAGCAACGAGCTTAGTCTGGTCAACGCCATCGACTACGCTGTTCTGCTGGCGCTTCATCGCGACTGCTGAATATAAAAATCCGTTATCGTTTTCGCAATCATTCAACTACTAAAATAATGGAAAGAGGAGATGAAAGAAATGAGCGATGAAAAAAAGAAGAAAATGTCTTTAGGCAAAAAGTCAATCATCGGTGTGGCGGCGGGCCTGATTTTCGGGCTGCTCCTGCTCATGGTTCCGGCGGGAGGCTTTCGGGATGACTTCCTGGTGAGCGGAGTATTCCACTTTATTGGTGATGGCTATCTGACTTTGATCAAAATGACCATCGTACCCTTTGTGTTTGCCACGCTGGTCATGGGAATTTCCTCTGCTTCCGACGTTCGGCAGGTTGGAAGAATCGGAACAAAATCCCTGGGTGTTTACTTCTGCACGTCGGTGCTGGCCACCATCGTAGGCATCGTGGGCGGCATGATCCTCAAACCCGGCGTGGGCTTCGACATGGGCAGCATCGTTTTGGAAGACGTAGGGGCGGAGGCCGCCGATGTCTCCGTGGCGGATACCCTGATTTCCATGATTCCTTCGAATATCTTCCAGTCCATGGCGGAAGGGAAAATGATTCATATCGTCATCTTTGCGGTATTCTTCGGAGTTGCCATCAGCCTGATCGGCCGCAAGGCGGAACCGGTTCGGGTCTGGGTGGAGAGCTTCGGGCACATCATGCTTCGCGTGGTTAACATCGTCATGGAGCTGACGCCTTACGGCGTATTCTGTTTGATGGCTAAGACCGTGGTGAATCTGGGTTACGAAGTCATCTTTGCTCTGGCCAAATACGCGATTTGTGAAATCGGCTTGTTCGTATTCTTCGCCATTGCGGTTTACATTCCGCTGCTGTGGTTCGGAGCCAAGGTGAGACCAGGTACGTTCCTAAAGAAATACTCCAAGATCGCCATCATTCCCTTCTCCACCTGTTCCTCCAACGCCGCCATGCCTTATTCCATCGGATTTCTGAGAAGCATGGGTGTTTCCAACAAGGTGGCGGGTTTCACCATTCCGTTAGGCGCCACCATCAACATGGACGGAAGCTCGATCATGCAGGGAATGACAGCGGTATTTGTGGCCCAGCTCTACGGAATCGATTTGACCTGGACCATGCTGCTGACCATTTGCATCACCGCTACGCTGGCGGTCATCGGTTCTCCCGGAATGCCCGGGGTGGTTATGGTTACTCTGACTGTGGTTTTGCAGTCCGTAGGGTTCCCGCTGGAAGCCATCGCGTTGATCGTGGGAATCGACCGGTTTACCGATATGTTCAAAACGGTGCTCAACGTCATGGGTGATTCGGTGTGCAGCATGGTGGTTGCCAAATCCGAGAAGGCTTTGGATTACGAAATGGCTTACAGCGACGCGGATCCCATGGAATTTAAGGAAGTCGATCAGGAAGACTGAGGGGGAAGGAAAGATAAATGAGAAACGAATATGAAAAGGATCTTTTTCCCGCGGAATTGCAGAAAGAGATCAAGGAAAAGTTTTACTACGTGGATCAGGATCCTCACACAGGTAAAAAGCGGCTTTTTTTCGAGAATTCCGGAGGATCCTTTCGACTGAAGGAAGCAGTGATTTCCGGGGCGGACAAGGACGCTTATCCGGACTGCCCGGATCGGGACCATCAGGCGGCGAAATACCTCAACGAAATATTGAACCGGGGAATAGAGGATGCCAGAACGATTTTTAACGCCCAAAGCGGGGTGATCGCCACGGAATTGACCGCGACTCAGATGATGTTCAATATAATCAAGACGATCGCGGAAGGCGTGTAGGGAACCAATATGGTCACCACCGCGCTGGAACATCCCTCGGCATTCGACGCGGTGAACTACTACGCAAAGAAACTGGGCAAGGAGCTGCGGGTTGCGGATACCGATCGGGAAACCGGTGGTGTTCCGGTGGAAAATATTTTGAAGCTGATCGATCAGGATACCATCCTTCTGAGCGTGATGTATACGTCGCATTTTACCGGAGCGACCAACGACATCGAAACGATCGTGCGGGAGGCCAGGAGGATCAAGCCGGATCTGTTCATCGTGGTGGACGCGGTGCAGCATGCGGCACACAGTGTCATCGACGTGGAAAGGACCCCGGTGGACGCCATGAATTTCGGGGTTTACAAATTCTTCGGCTGTAGAGGTCTGGGCGTGGCGTATCTGTCGGATCGGCTGGCGAGGCTGCCGCATCACAAAATTTTAAAGAAGGCGGAAAACGAGTGGCGGCTGGGAAGTCCGGTGCCTCTTCAGATGGCCTCGGTATCGGCCATCGTGGATTACGTGTGCTGGCTGGGCGGACGCTTTACCAAAGAGACCGGACGGAGGGCGCTGTTTGTGGAGGGCATGACACGGATCAACCGCCACGAACGGGCGCTGCTGGAGCGAATGCTTTCCGGCGGGACCGGAGCGGATGGTGAGGCGGTCAAGGGCCTGAGGGACCTGCCCGGTGTCGTAGTCTGTCCGGATTGCCGGGATCTCAGCGCCCGCGATCTGATCGTTCCCATGGGATTTGAAAGAATCGATCATGCCGAGGCTGTGAAAGAATACGAAAAGCGAGGTGTAGTGATTCGTGAAACACCTATGGAGAGTGTGTTCTTTGAACGGATTCTAACCTCCTTCGGGCTCAAGGGCGCACTGCGGATTTCTCCGCTGCACTGCCATGGAGCGGGGGATATCGACCGCTTTCTGCAAGTGACCGGGGAGATTGCCCGGCTGGGATAAAAAAGCTTACTTCTCCTCACTATAAACAATCGAATTAAGGCAGGAAGAACGGGGCCTCGGCAAAATATTTATTTTGCCGAGGCCCTGTTTGGGAGTTGATGTATATTGCTGCGCACCCCAAAGACGTATATAATAATCTGGTATTATTAACCAGAATAATGAGGTCAGAAAGGAATGATCCGATGTCTCTTTTTTCTACAAGGCTCAAACAGCTGATTCAAGAAGGGAATATCAATATGTACGCAATGGCCCAAAATTGTGAAATTGACAGGGCTTCGCTGTACCAGATCGTAAATGGAAAACGAAAGCCCAATCAGGCGATCATGACCAAGCTGATGAGCTATTTGCTGCTGACTCCACGGCAGCAAGATGAGTTGATCGAAGCGTATGAGGTTTTGCTGACCGGAGAAGGAGTTTATCGCCGGCGGAAGCAGATCGCGGAGATCATCCACGCACTGAATGATTTCCGGCCCACCGAGAATATGGCAATTCACGGGGATTATCAGCACCAGTATGGAGAGAGTCGGCAGGGAACCGCGTTTTACGGTGAGGCGGCGGTCAATGGTACGGTACGCTCCATATTGGAATTGGAAGCGCAAAAAGGCGGGGCAATTTGCCTCATTGCTCAACCGGAGTACGAATTTCTATTCGATTTGCTGGTCTCGCTAAAGGATTCCTTGGGGCGGCTGAAAATTACCCATATGATCTGTCTGGAAAACGGCGCGCGGAACGATGATTACCATTATAATCTAAAATGTGTCAACAGCATTCTTCGCAGCGGCATCTCCAATTTGGGATACGAACCACTTTTTTATTACGGACATGTGGAGTCTCATTTTGGAAAAATGAATCTCTTCCCTTATCTGATTTTAACCGACGAATGTGCAATCCAGATTTCCGAAGATCTGCGCGGAGGAATTCTCCTGAGAGATGAAGAACAAATCCACCTCTTTGACAGATGCTGCGAGAAATTGCGTCAACGCTGTCGGCCGGTGATGATCGGAATGAAAAATGCGGGAGAAATGCTGGAAATCTACGGGGCCGAAACTTCCAATTATCAAAATACCTATTCCATCAGCTTCGATCCGCCCATCATGCCTTTTGTAAATCGGGACATGCTGAAACAGTATCTCAATCGATCGCTTCCGGAATACAATCGGTTTTTGGATATGGCGGAACTCCATGCGAATCGCTTGAGAAAGCAGTTTCATGAGCAGGTATTCTATTGCTTCACCGAAGTGGCGGGACTCCGGTGTTTTTTAGAAACCGGGTATATGCACGAATTTCCGGTGGGCTTTTATGAAAAGCCTCTGAGCGTGGAGACTAGAAAGTTTGTTTTGGACGAAATGTATCGCGCCGTAGAGGAAGATTGGTGCAAACTTCGTTTCTTCCGGCCCGGTAACCCGTCCATCTCTTTTGATGGCGAGATCGTGGCGATCAGTGAGGGCCTCGTGTACGTTCAGTACAATACGGAAGGAGAAGCCCACTCCTTTAAGTTTACCGAGAAAAGCATCGCGTATTCTTTTTACGACTATTTGCAGTCTCTTAAGGATAGCCGGCAGGTAATGAGCAGAGAAGAAACCATGACCGTGCTGCTGGAGCTGCGTGCCAACTTGTAAAAGCATTCAACTTTTAAGAGTATTGTTGCAGAGGTTCACAAAATTGCCTCACACAAGTGCATTTTCAGCACGAAATGAGGGCGGCGGCAGAAAAAAGTTTGCCGCATTCTTTGCCGCATATTGAGAATTCATCCTTAGAACGATACGTTTAAATCGATTTTAAATCGATGAGTTTTGCCCAAGGGGTGAAAAATGCATCGACACCATCTAACAAACGGGAGGAATGCGACATGAAAAAGCAGTGGATTTCGCTGGCAGCCGGCATCGCCATCGGCGGACTGGTATTCGGAAGTGTGGGAGTATCTTTTGCGGACAGTGTGACAAAGGCGATCAATGCGACATATAAGAACATAAAGCTGGTGATTGACGGAGAGACGTTTACGCCAAAGGACCCGAATGGCAACATTGTTGAGCCGTTTATTTACAATGGGACGACTTATCTTCCGATTCGCGCGATTGGCGAAGCATTTGGAAAGCAAGTCAACTGGGATGGGACCGTTAATACGGTCTATATCGGCGAAATGCCTGCCAAGGCGGCAAAAGAGGTATTCTTATTTGATCAGCCCTATACGTCGTGCAGCGATCCGTCCGGTTTTAAAAATTTTGAAAAGGATGGTAAGAACTTCGTTGGTTTTTGGAATACCCCGAGTGACGATGTAAATATGAAGAAATTGGAGAACGGAAGATATCAAGGAACCTTTTCCGTCACATATCCGCTAAACGGAAACGCCGCGAAGGTCAGAGGAACCTTTGCCACGCCAACGTTTGCTCAATATGCGCCAACCTATACTTTTCGGTTTTATGACGAGAGCGGCAGGACATTGTTCGAATCACCGATCATCAATGAAAACACCGCACCCATTGATTTCGAGTTTGACGTGGAGGGCGTACTGAGTTTGAAAATAGAAACGACACTCGAAGGTGATTGGGATAACCTTTCAAAGGCCACACAATACATGCAAAATCTCCGAGTTATGACCACGGAATATTAGAAAATCAGAGAGAAAGGAAAAACGCTATGAAAAGTAAAAGAGTTGCCGCAGCTCTTTGCACCTTGACACTGTGCATCGTGATGGGCGGCAGTTTCGCTTATGGGCTGGGCTCCTCCGGATCACAAGCAATCGAAGTGCTCAACGGAGATTACTCCGAAACGGTGACGCTGACCGGAACGGTCGAAGCGGTGAGCAG
>CAUHLX010000121.1 GCA_959606705.1 uncultured Bacillota bacterium
GCGTCCTCATATTTTCTCCCGTTGATGCCCAGATAGATGGCGTGCACCGTCACCAGCTCCGTGCGCACGGTATTGTCCAGCGTCAGCTTCAGCGTCTGCTGGCCGGAGGTATGTCCCGACGAGGGTACTCCCTTGTAGGACATGCCGGACAGACTGCCCTCCACGGTCCACACAATATCCTTGTCCGTGATGGGATTCCCATACTGATCTTTGACGATGGCGTCAATCCCCACCTCCGTGGTGCTTCCCAGATAGGGCACCGGCACCGTGATGCTTCCCCCGCTGACCGTGGTGGCCGCTCCCGGTGTCAGATACATGGATGCTCCATACAGCGGATCCTTGCTCACGTCGAAGGTGACGGTCCGCTTCAGGTCCTTTCCGTCATAGGTGACCAATGCTCCTTCGGAGGTCTTCCCGGGGAGATAGGCCGTGAGGCGAATCCCATCGTTGATCTGGGCCCGGTCCGTTACGCTTACCGTTACCGTTCCGCTTTGACCGTCCACCACTCCCAGTGTGATTCCTTCCCGCTCCTGGTCCAGACTCCACTCCACCGGCAGGTCATGGCGCAGCAGGCTGCCCCCGAACTGATCCGGCAGCACCGCGGTAAAGACCTTGGTGCTGGGCTCTCCCCCCACCGCCGGTACGGGAATGGACGCGCTGTTGGGATCGATGGCTAAGCTGACCGGTTTGGCCTGGTCTTTATGAATGGTGAGAACTCCTTCATAAGTCTTTCCCCGCACCGCCAGAGACGCGTTGCGGTCGTTCACCGTGAACTTGACGGCGATTGCCTTCTCCGTCACTGAAACATCATGGTCCAGACGGACCTTTCCGTTCACCTCAATCACCCCCGTGGCCGGGTCGATGACGATATGCGCCGGGTCGGGATTGTCCTCTCCCAGTGACCATTCGCCGCCCACGGTTCCCTCATAGGGCTTTCCCTCCTGATCCGATGCCGACAGTACGGCAATCCCCGTAACGGTGGTTGCCGTCCCGTGATTGATCCCCGTCCCCTCGGGCACGTCAAGCCGGACGGCCCCTATGGTCACCGCCTCGATGGTCTGGCTGCTTCGATTCAGTTGATATGCAGTCTGCCGGCTCAGCGCCTCTCCGCCGTAGCTGTCCGCCGCCGCGACCACCGCCGTGATGGTCACATAGCCTCCCAGAGCGCTTTCATCCACCGTCAGCACCGCTCCCTCCGTGGGAACGTCCGCCGCTCCCGGCGCGCTTACGCCTCCGGACACCGCTCCTCTCGTGAGCATGGTGATCCCCAGACTCGCCGGGTCGCTGGTCTTTATGCTCCATTCCACCGCTTTTTCTCCGCTGATGTCCTTGCCGAACTGGTCGGTCAGCTCCGGCGTCAGACGGATCTTCACCGCGCTTTCGCTCAGCGAGGCAATGGGTATGTCAAGCTCCCGGGGTTCTCCCGGCATCTTCGGTTCCTCGGCAATCTCAAATTGGGCCGCCAGGGACAAATCCCGGATCACGTCAAACGACGTGCTGTCCTCAATGTCCGATCCGTTTGCCGTGGCGTTGGCCCCGGCCTCTGTCTTTCCCCGGATTTTCGCACTTACCGTGACGATGTCCGTCATTCCGCTGGCACCCGCGCTGTTGTAGATCCGCAGAACCGCGTTTCTGGTATCCGTTCCGATGGAAAACTCCGCTTTCCCCGACCCGTCGGCGATCCAGGTGACCCCTTCCGCGTCCCAGCCGATTCCGCCCCCGGACACCGCCACCCCATACTGGTCGTAGACGTCCGCACGGAATTCCTTTTCCACATACGTCCGGCCCGCTTCCAGCAGGACCGGTACGGATACTCCGGGCAGCGTGGCCTGATAACCTGTCCCCAGGTCCTTTCCTTCCTCTGTCCAGTTCACTCCCTTTACATCGATAAACTGAGGCTTTCTTGCCTCCTGAATGAAGCTGGCCTTCGTATCATCCCAGATTTCCTTCTGCGCCGGCGTCTTTTCTCCCGCCGTATACCGGACGGTGAGGCGGGTGATTTCTCCGCTTCCTCCCAGGCTGGCGCCGCTCTTTACCAATACCCTGCCCGTCGTTCCGTCGATGGTGATATTCTCCGCATCGGGGTTCTCCCTCAAGCTCCAGCTTCCCGGCGTCTTTTCCGTATACGCCTGTTTATACTGGTCCTGGGCCTTCACTTCTCTGGGGGTCCACTCCGCCGTGTTCTCACTCCATTCCGCATCGTTTCGAATGCTGACCTTCGGCAGGTTGATTCCCAGCGGATTGTCCGTTACCGTCACATATCCCAGACGGGCCGTCTCCCGGTAAATGGTGATCTTAGCCTGGGCGCTCCGGTAGTCATCCGGCGTCTTCACCTCCATCGTAAAGCTGAGCGTGCCTCCCGCGTTGTCCACCGCGGTAACCGCCGATGGCGCCACGGTAATCTGCAGCAGCTGGTTTCCCTTGCTGTGCCCCTCCGCCGCCTGCTCCGTGATGGTCACTCCCTCCGGTTTGCTCCCCGAGACCACGGACCACTTGACCGTCTGGTTTTTCATCGCGGTTCCGTAGCTGTCGTTGAGCAGTGCCGTCAGGGAGAATACATTGTCTTCCTCCTCCGCTCCCGGCACCGCGATCCGCGCGTTTTCCGCGGAAAGGGACAGCTCCTGGGGCGCCGTGGCCGCGCGCAGATTCACTGTGTGCGTCGCCGTGACCGCTCCCCAGCGGAAGGAAATGACGATGTTTCCCGCCGGCGCCTCATCCGTCACGGTCAGCCTTCCGTCCGCTCCGATGGTCACGCCCTTGGCAATGGAGCTTCCCCCTTCGTCGGCAACCGTCCAGCTCCCGTTTTTCGGGTCCAGATAGGCGCCGCTGTCACTCTCCAGCACTTTCCCGTAGGCCTCGATCTGGTTCACCAGGGCGGCGCTTCCGCTGGTGGGAATCACCAGCTGATTCACTCCCTTTAAGGTAATGATGTTATATGACAGCGCCTTGACCGTGATGGGATAGCTCGTGAGCTCCTTTCCCTGGGCCTCGGCCTTCAGCGTCCCGCTTCCGTCTCCCTTTCCTTTCGTCTGACGGGTGACGGTAACCGCGTCTCCGCTCACCGACAGATCCCCGTTGGGGAAGCCCGACACCGTCCAGGACAGCTTCAGAGGAGAAGCTCCGTTTCCGCGGAAGTTCAGCGGCAGGCCAAAGTCCGCCACCACATTGCTGTCCGCGGTGTTGGCGCTGTTGAACACGCTGATCTGAGGCGCGATGAGCCGGGAGGACAGAAGGGCGTCATTGGCTCCTCCCCTGCTCCACTGGCTTACATACGGGGCAAAGTATTTCTGGCAGGTCCAGCCTGCGGGCGCCCCGCTTCCGGTTCCCCAGCTCCCCCCGTACAGTTCCAAATCCGTCAGTGAGGTTCCCTCTCCCACGTTCGTCGTAGGGGACTTCACCGCCGTATTCAGGTAATACGAATCTGACGTCTTATTGGATACTCCATATACCGGCATCGTTTTCCCGAAGTTTTGGGTCGCGGTCACGGTTCCTGCGTTCACACACCGCGTGACGTTTCCGCTTCCCACCGTCGTTGCCGCGATGCCCCCGATATTCACATACGCCACCGCCACGCCGCTGTTCCGGCTGTTCTGACGAGCCTTCAGATTTCCTCCGAAGTAACAGTCTGACACTTGTCCTCCGTTTTCTCCGGTCAGGCCGCCTGCGTACAAAAATCCCTGCCACTGGTTTCCTTCTAAATAAAGATCCCCCGAGAGTACCGCGCAGTTGCGAATGGTTCCTTTGTTAATTCCCACCAGCGCGCCGCCGCGGCACGAGTCGTCGCTTTTCATCCATATATCTATTTCGGACAGAATCATATTCTCCAGAACGGCACTCTGCTCTGTCTGAACAAACATTCCCCCTCCGTAGGTCCAGAGGAGTTTCAGGCCGTTCACCCTTATTGAAAGGCCGCTGATGAGATGATTCTGCCCGTCGTAATGACCCGAGAAGCTCCCTTCCCAGGCATTGGCGGGGGAATATCCCACCGGCACCCAGCTGATCCCGCTCAGATCGATGTCCGCCGTCTGACGGAAATGATCGCTTAAATGCGCACGCACGTGGTTCAGCTGCTTGTCCCCGGACACCGTGTACGGCGAGGCTTCCGTACCGCTTCCGCTGTCGAAGCACTGCTCCTGCGCATGGGCGGTGAAATATTCCGCCGTGTGGCCGCACAGATATTTTGTGGAGGCGCTCACCGGACCGGCAAAGGCGCCTTCAAAGCTTTGTGTGTTGACGGCGTTGACCTTGTACCAGTGTGTCGAGCCCGGGCCCAGGCCGGTATGAACATAGCTCAAGGTGGAACTGCCCACCTCCGCCAGCTTCTCATAAGTTCCGTTCTGGCTGCTGCTGTGGTAGATGACGTACCTGCTCAGAGGCAGCCCGCCCGTGCTGGCCGGCGCCGTCCAGCTCAACACATTCTCCAGATTTCCCGCTTCCGCTTTCAGGCTCTGCGGCACATCGGGTTTTCCCGGGCTGATCTCCACCGCTTCCGCCTTGATCACTACCTCCGCCTCCAGATTGAGCACCGAGGCCTTCACGTTGATCTTCTGGGACACCGCCGTGGGCTTCACCGACAGCACCGCCTTCTGCGGATCGCTTCCGTCCCGGGCAATGGTGATGCCCGTGGTCCCGCTTCCTCCCGATGCGCTCTCCACACTCCAGATCACGTCCTGATTCTTCATGGACTGACCGTACTGATCCTTGATCGACGCCCGGATGGCCATGGTCGTGGTCTCTCCCGGCTGAATCTGAATGGATTTCCCCACACAGTCCAGCGTCATCTCAGTGGGTGTGGGCACATCTTCCTTGATGGTCAGATTCCAGCTCCTGCTTCCGGTGCTCCCGCTCTTTCCATAGGTTGCCGTCAGCGTTCCGCTCCGGTCCCCGTCCCCCGGCCAGGGCCGGGTCACCTTGGCCAGTACCGGATCACTTCCCCCAAAGTTGGTGGAAGGCACCACCAGCGGCGTTACCCCGTTGCCGGCATTGGGAACATTGTGGATGTATTCGATCCGGTAGCCCGCAAATTTCGAGGGCAGCAGAAAATCCACGGTGACATTGCTGTCCCCCGTGTTCCCCGCATTCAGCGGCGACAGGCTGCGCGGAAGCAGAGACACGCTGCGCGGAAGCAGATTCTCCATCAGCGCTCCGTCGTTCGCTCCCCCTTTTCTCCACTCGCTCCGATAGGGCGCAAAGCCGTACTCCAAGGTATATCCGTTCAAACCCGACAGCAGCTCAGACGGTCCGCCGTACATCTGATGGGTGGACAGACCCGTCCCTTTTCCGTTGCCCTGGGCCAGATCTCCGTTATACCAGCCCGTGACGTTGGCGATGGTGGGATTATTTCCCACCAGGCCATAACCGGAATCGACCTTGCCCGTACTCACGCAGTTCTCGATGACGCCGGTTCCGTTGATGCTGCGTCCGGCGATGCCGCCTCCCTGATTGGAGCCGCCGCTGGCCACGTCCGCCCCGTTATATGAGTTCTCCACCCGGATCGTCCCGCTGTGCATGTCGCCCACGATTCCGCCCGTGGCCCGGAAGCTGCCGCTTTTGGCCGAGATGGATCCTGAAAGGACCGCGCAGTTTCGGATGGTCACCGCCGCGGTCCCCGCGGAACCCGCGATGCCCCCGGTGGGGATGTAATTGGAGCCGGACGAGTTGATGGAGACCCCGGAGAGGATGACGTTCTCAATGAGGGTGGTTTTCCCGCTGCGTCCCACCCCGCCGAACAGCCCGAACTCGTCGTTGGCCGCTCCCGCGTTCCGATTGATGGTCAGGTTGGAGATGATGAAGTTCTGTCCATCGTATGAACCGCAGAAGGCATTGTTTCCGCCCCCGTGGCCGTCCCCGATGGGGGTCCAGCCCACGCCGCTTTGAAACGCTGACAGTTTGATGTCCGACGTCTGAAGGAAATGGTCCGACAGATGCGCACGCACGTGATTCAGCTGGTACTGGTTCTCCACCACCCAGGGGTGGGCTGCCGTCCCGTCCGAGCTCCCGTCTCCTACGGGAAAGCTCAGCTCGGTGGTATGCGTCCGGAAGTATTCCGCACTGCATCCGCAGAAGGCATCTACGTACACGGTCACCGGCAGTTTATATGAGAGACCATTGGAAAAACTTGTGTTGATATTAAAGTTATATGTCCCTTGCGGCAAGGCATTTGCGCCTATTTTCAACTTCCAGACGCCGCTCTCATTTGAGACGACGAATTTGCTGTCGTCCGTTTTCGCATTAGTAATGGTAGCGGCGCCTGCTACCGAGCTAACGGTACCAAGAAGCACGCCCGGTTGCGCCGAGGGAGATCCCTCCCGAGGTCTTGTGAGGTTTTCTACCTTGGCGATGGAAAGACCCATATATCCTGCAAGTGCTGGGGAATTCAGCCAGGCTGTAACAATTGGAAACTTGCCTTTCACTGCCATCCACGTATCTGAAGATAGACCTGGCAGCTGAGTGAGATCTCCACTTTTCATTCTGTCCTCGGAAATTACCATGCGATAGCTCCCCTCACCAGAGGCCCCTGTCACATTACTTGCATAACAGGAATCTATACTGTCGGCGCTAGGACCCATGATTGGTCCATGTTTTCGATCATGCCAAGTCTCTCCAGGTGTCCATAGATCTAATTGGGGAACAATGCAACGGCGCACCACACCGCTACTCTGGTAACCGACGATTCCTCCGGCATGATCCTGGTACTCAGCCTTCCCTACCGCTGCGTATACACTCCCTGTATACAGGCAATCTTCTATAGTACCTGATCCATATCCTACGACTCCACCAGCATATACGGTCGAGTTATTACCGCACATAATACGTATTTTCCCGCTTACGATACATACATTTGAAATTCTACAGTCAGCTGCATTTCCAACCAAGGTCCCCGCCTGTGAAACCATATACTCAGATTTATCAGATCCAATCGGATTAACTTCCCCATTAATAAAAATCATGTTTTTAAACGTGGACCACTGAGCGTAGCCAAACAAACCCATCATTTCGGAGAAATCCGATATTTTCATATTGCTAATTGCAAAGTTATTCCCATCATAGCTCCCGCTCTGGAAGCTCTGAAGAACGCCCCCAGAGTTGCGGTAGCCCATAATAGGGGTCCAATTTCCCCAACTGCTTAAATCAATATCATTCATCTGTTTGAAATGCTTGCCATAGGAATAATTCCGTACCTGATCCAACTGCTTGGCGGTGTAAATCAAATAAGGATCCGATTCCGTACCGCTGCCGCCGCCAAAGGGGAAGCCTTCCGCGCCTCTCAAACCATTCGCCGCCCGGCTCTCCGCTCCCAGCGCGTTGACCGCCGCCCCATCGGAGCCGTCTTCTCCGCTGAGCACCAGGCCGTCATTCAGCGCAAAAGCCTTTACTCCGCTGGCGCTGGCTTCATGGTCCCCCCCCTCCGGAGTGTTCGCTGGCGAGTCTCCGGCCGTCCCCGACGCGCTTCCCGTCAGCTCCTCGATCTCATTGACATATCCTTCCGGTATCTCGATCCCGCTCCCGCTGGCCTGCATCGTCAACGCCGATTCCGTCAACTCCGCTACTTCGCTGGTATATCCCGCCGGCTCCTCCGCCAGCGTGGTGTTGTACTGAGGACTCATCAGGGGCGAATAGATAAAATCCGTAAACAGCATGCAGAATATGATGGAGAAGCAGACGGCCTTCCTCCACAGCGCACTGGTACCGTTCCCATTGCTCACTACGTCAAAACGGGCCGGAGCTGTTCTCCGTCCCTGTCCTTCCCAGCCGCCGGGTCTCTTTTCAGCCGTTCGCCTCACTTCCCCCGCGTCCCTCTGCTGTTTTGGTTTTCTTCGTTCGGTTCCGTCCCTTTTTCCAAACAAATCTAAGCGCTCCTTTTTTTCTGTTGTCTGTTGTCAGATATAAGTATTATTTGTTACAGTAAGTGGTATGCTATCTCTGTAATGGCTGTTTGAGCCCTTCGTCACCGGGGTCCTTCTTTTTATTTTCCACCCCCTCACGCTGTCTCAAAAAGTCGTAGAATCGGATATTCT
>CAUHLX010000122.1 GCA_959606705.1 uncultured Bacillota bacterium
AGCTGCAGGAATCCGTCAAAGTATTCGGTGCCAAGGGTTTGGCTTGGATTCGCATCGGAGAGGGGGAAGGCGGACAGTTGGAAATCAATTCGCCCATCGCCAAGTTCTTTTCTCCGGAAAAAATGGAGGAGATTACGAAAACATTTTCCGGTAAACCAAATGATTTGATCCTGATCGTGGCGGATCGGCCTTCCGTGGTCTATGACAGCCTGGGCTTCCTGCGCCGTGAGATCGCCGGACGCTTAGGCATGCTCGATGATCGTCAGTTCAATCTCCTGTGGGTAACCGATTTCCCCATGTTCGAGTACAATGACGAATTAGGCCGTTATCAGGCGATGCATCATCCGTTCACTTCTCCGAAGCATTCGGATGTCCCTATGCTTTCTACGGACCCGGCACAGGTCAACGCGGAAGCCTACGATATCGTGCTCAACGGCGTGGAGCTGGGCGGCGGCAGCATCCGAATCCACGACAAGGAGCTGCAGGCTAAAATTTTCGAAGTGATGGGACTGTCGGAGGAGGAAGCGGACAGCAAGTTCGGCTTCCTGCTGGAAGCTTTTAAATACGGAGTTCCGCCCCACGGCGGACTGGCTTACGGACTGGACCGTCTGGTTATGCTGCTCACGGGATCAAAGAGCATCCGGGAAGTCATGGCCTTTCCCAAAAATCAAATGGCGCAGTGCCTTCTCTGTGGAGCACCGTCGGAGATCGAAGCGGAACAGCTGGATGAACTGGCAATCGCCACCATTCCGGAAGAAAAATAACCGCGAGGGTGCCTGAGAAAACAGGAAAGAAAAACAATATGGAACGAATCGGTATTTTCGGAGGCACCTTTGACCCCATTCATTACGGGCATTTGATTCTTGCGGATCAAGCTCGTTACGACGTGGAGCTGTCAAAGGTGGTCTTCATGCCGGCGAATCTTTCGCCGTTTAAACTTCATCGGGAAATCGCGGACGGAGCTCACCGGTATGAGATGGTTAAACTGGCCATTGCCGGAAATCCGTATTTTGCCGTGTCCCGATTAGAGCTTGGGAAGCGGAACGTATCCTATACCATCGAGACTCTCAGAGCCTGCCGCAGAGATTACGGGCCGGACTGTGAGCTTTGTTTTATTACGGGAACGGACGCGTTTTTGGGAATCGAACGTTGGGCGGATGCCGACGAGCTGCTGAAGGATTACTCGTTTATCGTGGGAAGTCGGCCCGGCTATCGGGAAGAAGCCTTGGATCGACTGATCCGTGAGCTGCGTGAAAAACGAGGGACCAGGGTATATAAAGTTCATATGACGGAAGTGGACATCTCTTCGACGGATATCAAACAGAAGTTGAAGGAGGGGCGTCCCATTCGTTATTTGCTGCCGGAGGCGGTGGAAACGTATCTCAGGCGGAACGAATTGTATCAATCGGAAAGGAATTGCCCGGGTACTTGTAAAAAATAAGTGCCTATGGTAAAATGATTAAGTTATGCAAGGTACGTTAAAACAAAGGATAACGGATTACGTCGAAACGCATTTGTCTGAGAAAAGAAAGGCACACACCCTGGCGGTGGCCGCCGAGGCGGTGACACTGGCGGAACGATACGGCGCGGATCAGGAGAAGGCGGAGCTTGCCGCCCTGGCGCACGATATGTTCCGTGGAACGGACCCTCAGACGTTAAACCGGTACGTTCGGGCGTTCGGTCTTCCGTCCGTTTATCTGAATAACGCCAATCTTTCCCATGGGAAGATCGCCGCAAAGGTTCTGGAGCGGGACTACGGAGTCTCCGATCCGGATTTGTTGTGTGCGGTGAGTTTTCATACTACGGGAAGGGCGGGAATGTCGGTGTTGGAACAGGTGCTTTATCTGGCCGACGCCATCGAGCCGAATCGGGATTACCCGGGAGTGGAGACTCTGAGGGAGCTGGCGCTTTCGGACTTGAATCGGGCCTGTCTCTATTCGTTCGAACACACGATCGCTTTCGTAAAAGAACGGGGACAGTATCTGGACCCGGACACCGTGGCGGCGAGAGCGGAGCTGTTGGCCCGTATCGAAACATCGGATGGAATGCTCACAGAAGAGCAAAATAAATAGAAACCAAATAAAGAAAGGAGTATTTATGACAAGCAAAGAAATCGCTTTGCAGGCGGCCGGAATTTTGGACGATAAAAAGGCGCAGGACGTGGTGATCATCGATATTGCCGAAAAATCATCCTTTGCCGATTATTTTGTCATCGCTTCCGGTAATTCGGAACGGCAGATATCTTCTCTGCAGGACGAACTGGATGAAAAGCTGGCAAGAGAGGGCGTCGTGACCAAGAGTGTGGAGGGCAGGGGCAGCACCGGCTGGATTTTGATGGATTACGGCGATGTGATCATCAACCTGTTCACACAGGAGCAGAGAGAACGCTACAACATCGAAAAGATCTGGGGCGACTGCCCGTTTATCACCGTCGAAGAATAGGATTCGCGAGATATTTGCACGAGGAGGAAGCGAGATGCAACAGCAATATAATTTCAAAGAGATCGAAACCAAATGGCAGAAGGAATGGGAGGAAAAGCAGTTATTCAAGTCGACGGAAGATCCGGACAAGGAAAAGTTCTATCTTCTTGAAATGTTCCCTTACCCTTCCGGAAATCTGCATATGGGCCATGTCCGCAATTATTCCATCGGCGACGTAATGACCCGTTTTTTGATCATGAATGGCAAGAATGTGCTGCATCCCATGGGCTTCGATTCCTTCGGACTGCCGGCGGAAAACGCCGCCATCAAGCACGGAATCCATCCCAATATCTGGACTCACGATAATATTCACGAAATGGAAGTTCAACTGCGTCAGCTGGGTCTGTCCTATGACTGGGACCGGGAAGTGGCTACCTGCGAGCCCGAGTACTACAAGTGGATGCAGTGGATTTTCATCCAGTTCTTCAATCATGGACTGGCGTACAAGAAAAAGAATCCGGTCAATTGGTGCCCGGATTGCCAGACCGTACTGGCCAACGAGCAGGTGGTGGACGGCCGCTGCGAGCGCTGTGGCGCGGAAGTGGGCAAACGCGACCTGGATCAATGGTACCTGAAGATCACCGATTATGCCGACCGTCTTCTGACGGATCTGGAGAAGCTGCCGGGCTGGCCTGCGAAGGTCAAGACCATGCAGAAAAACTGGATCGGCAAGAGTGTGGGCGCGGAGGTGGATTTCCCCATTGTGGGATTCGATCAGCCCATGACTATTTTTACCACTCGTCCCGATACGCTCTTCGGTGTCACCTACATGGTGCTGGCGCCGGAACATCCTTTTGTAAAACAGCTGGCCGCCGGTACGGAATATGAAGAGAACGTCAAGGCGTTCCTGAACAAGCTGCAGCACCTCAGCGATATCGAACGGACTTCTACCACGCTGGAAAAGGAAGGCTGCTTCCTCGGCCGCTACGCGGTGAATCCGGTGAATGGCAAAGAAGTTCCCATTTATATCGGCAACTATATTTTAATGGATTACGGCACGGGAGCCATCATGGCAGTGCCCGCCCATGATCAGCGAGACTTCGATTTCGCGGTGAAATACGGCCTGGATATCATTCCCGTAGTGGACACGGAGGATCCGGAAATCGATATTCACAACCTGAAAGCGGCCTTTGTCGCGGAAGGGAAAATGATCAATTCGCAGCAGTTTGACGGAATGGACAACAAAGAAGCCATCGAAAAGGTCATCGACTTTTTGGAAGAGAAGAAGATCGGAAAGAAATCCATCAACTTCAGACTTCGCGACTGGCTGATTTCCCGCCAGCGGTATTGGGGGACTCCCATTCCCATGGTGTACTGCGAAGAGTGCGGATGGGTTCCCGAAAAGGAAGAAAATCTGCCGGTTCTGCTGCCTACGGACGTGGTGTTCTCCGGCAAGGGGGAATCTCCGCTGACCACCAGCAAAACCTTTAAAGACACCGTTTGTCCCAAATGCGGCAAGAAGGCCACCAGAGAGATCGACACCATGGATACCTTCCTGGATTCCTCCTGGTACTTCCTGCGCTATACGGACGCCAGGAACGGCAAAGAAGCATACGACATGGACAACGCCAAGTACTGGATGCCGGTGGATCAGTATATCGGCGGGGTGGAGCACGCGATTCTGCATCTGCTGTACGCCCGATTCTTCACCAAATTCCTGTATGACATCGGCAGATCTCCCGTGGAAGAGCCTTTCACCAATCTGCTGACTCAGGGAATGGTCTTGAAGGATGGTTCCAAGATGTCCAAATCGCTGGGCAACACCGTAAGTCCGGAAGAGATCATCGAGAAGTACGGCGCGGATACCGCCAGGCTGTTCATCCTCTTTGCGGCTCCGCCGGAAAAGGAGCTGGAATGGTCCGATGCCGGTGTGGAAGGAAGCTATCGTTTCCTCAACCGCGTATACCGTCTGGTCTTTGAACTGGGCACGCTGCTCAAAGACGTTCCGGAGACCCGAACCGCCGTCAGCAAGGCGGACAAGGAACTGAATCTGGTTCTCAATACCACCATCAAACGGGTGACGGATGACATTCGGGTGCGATTCAATTTCAATACGGCCATTTCCGCGATCATGGAGCTGGTCAATGAGATGTACCGCTATAAGGAGCTGCCCGCAGAGGAATTGAACAAGGGACTTCTGGCCTACGCGGTCAAGTGCCTGGTACTGATGCTTTCCCCCTTTACGCCGCATATCTGCGAGGAAATGTGGCAACACTTGGGTCACCGGGATTCGGTGTGCAAGGAAAGCTGGCCGCAGGTGGACGAGAGCGCGCTGGTGAGGGACACGGTGGAAATCGTGGTACAGATCAACGGCAAGATCAAGGAGAAGATCGAGCTGGCCGCCGGTCTATCGAAAGCGGAATTCGAGGCCGCAGCCTTAGAGAATGAAAAAGTAAAGGCTTTAATCGCTGATAAAAACGTGGTGAAGGTGATTCCCGTACCCGGGAAGCTCCTGAACATCGTAATAAAATAAATAATTAACGTAAATAAAGAAAGGAAGTTTAATTTGAGAACACCAAGTATTATAAATAAGCGCGGGGGAGAGCCCGGACGGAAGACCGATTCCGTCACAACGGACCGCCGTGAAGGCTCCGAGGTACGGAAAAAGACTCGGACCGCCGCGGAAAAAACCCAGAAAACAGGCAGGACCGCTTCGGCCGGGAAGGCCGATCGCGAGAAACGGCCTGTTTCCCGTGAAAAAAAGGAGATCAAGGGAGAGCAGACCACTGCCGTCAAAGAGAAGAAGGAGAGAGAGCCCGCGGGCACGCCGGTCAAGGTCATTCCCATCGGCGGCTTGAATGAAATCGGTAAGAACATGACCGTTCTGGAGTATAAGAACGACATTATGATCATCGACTGCGGGATGTCCTTTCCGGACGACGAGATGTTCGGAATCGACATCGTCATTCCGGAGTTCACCTATCTGATTAAAAATAAGGAGAAGATTCGCGGATTGATTCTCACTCACGGACATGAGGATCACATCGGCGCCATTCCTTATCTTTTGAAAGCACTGAACGTACCCATTTTCGGGACGAGGCTGACGCTGGGATTAGTGGAAAACAAGTTGAAGGAACACAATATCAAAGCCAAGCTCAACGTGATCAAAGCGGGAGATACGGTGAAATTCGGCAGCTCCTTCAAAGTGGAAACCATCCGCACCACCCACTCCATTGCGGACGCGATCTGTCTGTGTGTGGATACCCCGGTGGGAAAGATCTTCCACACCGGAGACTTCAAGATCGACTACACGCCGCTGGACGGCGATCCCATCGATTTCCACCGACTGGCGGAGATCGGAAGAGAGGGCGTTTTGCTGCTCATGGCGGACAGTACCAACGCTGAGAGAAAAGGATATACCCCTTCCGAGAAGATCGTAGGGGTTACACTGGAAAACATTTTCCGGTCCAACGACAGCCGGATTCTGGTGGCCACCTTCTCCTCTAATGTGCACCGCGTTCAGCGGATCATCGACACCGCGGTGAAATTCGGCCGCAAGGTGGCCATTTCCGGACGGAGCATGGTCAACGTGGTCAATCTGTCCATCGATTTGGGGTATCTCAAGATTCCCGCGGGGACTCTGGTAGACATCAATAAAATCAAGCATCTCAAGGATTCGGAATTGGTGATCATCACCACCGGAAGCCAAGGGGAGCCCATGTCGGCACTGACTCGTATGGCAACGGACGATCACAAAGCGGTTCACATTAAAAAAGGGGACGTAGTGGTGCTGTCTTCCAGCCCCATTCCCGGCAACGAGAAGACCATCAACAATGTCATCAACCGCCTGTATGAAAAGGGCGCGGAGATCATATACAGTGATATCGCCGACATTCACGTGTCCGGACACGCCTGCGCGGAAGAGCTGAAGCTGATCCACGCGCTGATCAAGCCCAAATTCTTTATGCCGGTTCACGGCGAATACCGCCACCTGCGTCAGCACGCGATGATCGCTGAGGATATGGGTCTTCCGGCGGACCACATTTTCATTCGGGAAAACGGCAAAGGCTTGAATTTGAGAAAAAATAAAGTGACCTTAAACAAGGATGAAATTCCCTGTGACGCCATCATGGTGGACGGTCTTGGAGTGGGCGACGTGGGCAACATCGTGCTCCGCGACCGCAAGCTCCTGTCAGAAGCCGGCCTGATTATTGTGGCCGCCGGTATCGACAAGGAAGCGGGGATGATCGTCTCCGGTCCCGACATCATTTCCAGAGGCTTTGTTTATGTGCGCGAGTCCGAGGATCTCATCGATTCCGCCCGCAAGGTTGCCAATATCAGCCTGGAAAAATGTCTGGACGGAGGAATGAAGGATTGGGCCGGATTGAAGAACGCGGTTCGCGACGATCTCCGTGATTTCATCTATAAAAAAACGAAGCGCAGTCCGGTAATTCTTCCCATCTTTATGGAGGTATAAACGAATGAACGTATACGACGAAGCCCACAATCTGGCCAGAGCATTAAAGGAGTCTCCCGAGTACAAAAGCTATATCGCGATGAAGGACGAGGTTTCCAAAAACGCGGAGCTTTCCGCCATGATCAACGACTTTCAGGACAAAAACATGCAGATGCAGACGCAGCAGATGCTCACCGGCCAGCCTCCGGAAGGGATGGCGGAGCAGGTTCAATCTCTGTATCAGATCCTTTCCAAGGATCCTCTGGCCGCGCGGTATCTTCAGGCGGAGATTTTGTTTACTAAGATGGTGGCCGACGTGTACGGCATTTTGGGGGAAGTGATTCGTGTTGGACAATAATGAACGGTTTCAAAGACGAGTTGCGGCACTGCAGAGTCGTCTTTCCGAGAAAAACGTGGATTGTCTGCTGGTTACGAAGGTGGAAAATCAGGTTTACCTATCCGGGTTTCGGTCAAGCAACTGTCATCTGATCCTATCGGCGGACCACGCTTGGCTGCTCACCGATTTCCGCTACATCGAAGCGGCGAAACGCTGTGAGGATCTTTATGAGATCGTCCGGGTGGGCCAGCGGGAAAGCCTGGCAGACTTTTTCAAGAAGAAAGGCTTTACCCGGATCGGCGTTGAGGAGCAGGACCTGACCGCGGAGCGCTATCACCAGCTTCGGACGGAGCTGGGGCCGGAGGTGTCTCTGATCTTTGCCGGAGGGCTGGCAGAGAGCGTTCGCGCCATCAAGGACGAAATGGAGATCGAGCGCATCAAGCAGGCGGCCGCGTTGACCGATTTGTGTTTTTCTCACATCGTGGAGTTTATTCGCCCGGGAATGACGGAGCTGGAAATCGCTTTGGAAATGGAGCTGTTCCTTCGCAAAAACGGCGCCGAGCGCCTGTCCTTTGACACGATCTGCGTTTCCGGAGAGAAATCTTCTCTGCCTCACGGAGTACCGGGAGACAAAAAAGTGGCCAACGGTGAATTTCTCACCATGGACTTCGGCTGTGTGGTGGACGGCTACTGTTCGGATATGACCCGAACCGTGGCCATCGGAGCCCCTTCGCAGGAACAGCGGGAGATTTATCAGCTGGTGCTGAACGCCCAGTTGGCCGGGATCGACGCCATACGGGCCG
>CAUHLX010000123.1 GCA_959606705.1 uncultured Bacillota bacterium
AAGCGAGAAGGAAGAACGGCAGCCTTCGGAGGGGAAGCAGAGTGAAATCTGTCAAGAGATCATCAGCTTCTGCGCTAGTCCGAAATCCAGAGACGAGCTAGCCAAACGCTTTCATTTTCAATCGACGTCCTATTTGATTCAGAAATACGTTCAGCCGCTTTTGGAACAGGGGATTCTGCAAATGACGCTTCCCGATCGGCCCAAAAGCAAGAACCAAAGATTTTTTACCGTTCGGCAGACCTCGGAGAAGGAAGAGACATCCGCGGATTCATAAGAATGCGAGCGGACACTTACGTGGACCATTCAAAACGCGGTCAGAATAGAATAAAATAAAAACGCGGCCCTCATCCGTCCGGATAAAGGCCGCGTTTCTTATCTTTTAATGATTGATTCAAGGTGTCCGATCGCTATTCCGCCTTGGGAGCCTCTTCTGCTTTGGGGGCTTCCGTTTTAGGAGCCTCGGTGGCCGAAGCTTCCGCTTTGGGGGCTTCCTCCGCTTTCGGGGCGTCCGCCTTAGGCGCTTCTACCTTTTTGGGAGCGGGTTTCGCTCCGGGTTTGGGAAGAACCATGATGACGTTCTTAGGACACTTCTTTGCGCACAGACCGCAGTTCTTGCACTTGTCGTAATCGATGACCGCGTGATTGTCCACCACGTGGATCGCGTCGAATTTACATTCTTTCTCGCACATTTTGCAGCCGATGCAGCCGGCCTTGCAGAGCTTGTTGGTGACGCCGCCGGCGTCGCAGGAGCTGCAGACCACAAATACACGCTGAGAAGCCGGCATGATGTCGATCAGCTTCTGAGGACAAGCCTTGGCGCAAGCGCCGCAGCCCACACAGTTCACGGGATTGACGCAGGCGATGCCGTTTACGATGCCGATGGCATCATAAGCACAAGCCTCCACACAATCTCCCATGCCCATGCAGCCGAACTTGCAGGAACCGTCACCGCCGAAGAACAGCTTGGCGGCGGCGCAGGACTTGAAGCCCTGGTATTCCATAGCGCTGCTGGTCTTATCCGGAGTACCGGAACAGTGAACAAACGCTCTCATGGCTACGCTTTCTCCCGCGTCGACCCCCAGGATCTCAGCGATGGCCGCCGCGGAGCCCGCACCGCCGGGGATGCAGAGATTCGGTGCCAGGGTGTGATCCTCGGCCAAGGCGGCCGCGTACTGATCACAGCCGGCATAGCCGCAGGCGCCGCAGTTTGCGCCGGGCAGGGCTTCACGAACCGCTACCGCGGTTTCATCCACGGGAACCGCCATAAACTTTGCTGCCAAGGTCAGTACAACGCCGGCGATCAGGCCGATGACGACAACAGAGACAACCGGAAATAAAAATGCACTCATTTTGCCGCACCTCCTTACAGGCCAAAGATGCCTTCCACCACGCCGCTGAAGCCCATGAAGGACAGCGAAACGATGGAGGCAGCAATCAGGGTAGACGGCAGACCTTTGAAGGCGGCCGTATAGTCGTTGTTTTCAATTCTGCTGCGAACTCCCGCGAACAGCACCATCGCCAGCAGGAAGCCGACGCCGGCGCCAAAGGAGTTGACCAGAGATTCCATGTAGGTGTAGCCTTCGTCGAAGTTCAGGATACAAACGCCCAGTACCGCGCAGTTCGTGGTGATCAGCGGGAGGTAGACGCCCAGAGCCGCGTGCAGCGAGGGAACGTACTTCTTCAACGCGATTTCCACCAGCTGTACCAAAGCGGCGATGACCAGGATGAACACGATGGTCTGCAGATAACCCATTCCATTGGGCTCCAGCAGCTTCGCGTAGATCGGCCAGGTTACCGCGGTAGCCAGAACCATAACGAAGATTACGGCCACGCTCATACCCACGGCGGAATCCAGTTTTTTAGATACGCCGAGGAACGGGCAGATACCGAGGAACTTAACGAGTACGAAGTTGTTGACCAGAATCGCACTCATAATGATAATCAGAAATTGTGTCATTTTTCACAGCCTCCTTCCAGTGCTTTTCCGCAGGCGGAAGCCGACGGGCAGGATTCACAGCCAAAGCTCTTTCTCTTGACCGCCTTGCCATTGCTCAGCCAGTTGAGGGCCGCGATCAGGCAGCCGAACACGAAGAAGCCGCCGGGAGCCAGCAGGAAGATGGACATGGGATCCAGGTGACCCGCCCAGGGAAGAGCGATGCCCATCCAGGAAGCTCCGCCGATGATCTCACGGATGGAGCCCATCAGGAACAGCGCCAGTGTAAAGCCGAGGCCCATGCCTACGCCGTCCAGAGCGGAATCGACCACGCTGTTTTTGTTGGCAAACATTTCGGCGCGGCCGAGGATGATGCAGTTTACCACGATCAGCGGGATGAACAGTCCCAGCGCTTTATCCAGAGCCGGAACATAAGCCTTCATCAGCAGCTGTACCACGGTTACGAACGCCGCGATGACTACGATGTAGCAGGGAATACGGACTTTATCCGGGATTACCTTTTTCAAAAGGGAAATCATGATATTGGAACAGATCAATACGACGGTAGCCGCAAGACCCATACCGATTCCGTTGAACGCCTGCGTGGTAACGGCCAATGTGGGACAGGTGCCCAGAACCAGTACCAGAACAGGGTTTTCTTTGATGATGCCATTGGTCAGAATACTGAGTTTGCTCGGTTTTGTCTTTTCCATTAGAGAGCACCTCCTATCTCAGCGAACTGCTCCAGAGACTTGTTGACCGCGTTGAAGATACCCTTGGAGGAGTAGGTCGCGCCGGTCACCGCGTCGATCTGTGTTTTGTCCGCTTCGTCCGTCATGGTGATGGCGGTCGCGTCTTGGAACAGGCCCAGATGCTCCTCGGTCATGGCTTTGGTGCCAAGACCCGGCGTCTCGCCGTGCTCTGTAACCTTCACACCGGTCACCTTGCCCTCGGCGTCGATGCCGGTCATCACGGTCAAACCGCTGGCAAAGCCCTTCAGAACAGCGGTGCAGACAATGCCGGAACCATCGTTCGCTTTATAAACTTCCGTGATGTTTTCCACTTTTTCAATGTCGGTTATTTCGGTAAAGCCGGCCGCTTTCGCGGAAGGCAGAACCTCCGCCCGAGCCGCGTCGGCATTTTCCTTGGTAATGCGGTCGATCACGGGTTTTGTTACCTGATACGTACCTGCCAGTGCAAAGGTTGCCACAAAGCAGATCAGAACCAGGACCAAAGCCGGTGCGATGTAATCCTTAAAGCTGTTGGACTTCATTTCTGGATCCCTCCTTCGCCTAAAACCTTCGTTCTGGTGAGATTGTCAATATGGGGAACCAGGATGTTCATCAGCAGGATCGAGAAGGACACGCCCTCAGGATACGCTCCGAACAGGCGGATCACCATGGTGATGCACCCGCAGCCGATTCCGAAAATGATCTTGCCCTTCATGGTCAGCGGAGAAGTGACGTAATCGGTAGCCATGAAAATGGCGCCCAGCATCACGCCGCCGGCGCAGATGTGGAAAATCGGGTCCTGACCGGCAACGATGGCCAGAACGGCAACCGTCCCGATAAAGGACAGGGGAATTGCCGGAGAGATTACTTTGCGAATGACTAAGTAAATCCCGCCGATGATCAGCGCGATGGCGCTGGTCTCACCCAGACAGCCGCCGATCGTCCCCAGGAACATATTCATATTCGCGGGCAGATCGTCAACCGCGCCCTGCTTCAAAAGAGCCAGGGGAGTGGCGCCGGTCACCGCGTCGAAATTGGTGAAGCCTTGTACCGGTTTGGGCCAGGTAGTCATCTGCGTGGCAAAGGACACGAACAGCACGATACGGGCGGTGATCGCCGGGTTTACGAAGTTCTGTCCCAATCCGCCGAACAGCTGCTTGACGATTACGATGGCTACGAAGCAGCCGATGATCGCCATCCAGATGGGAAATCCGGAAGGCAGGTTGAACGCCAGAAGAACACCGGTGACAACCGCGCTCAGGTCCGAGATGGTGTTGGTCCGATGGGTGAGCTTGCGGAACGCCCATTCGAAGAAAACACAGGCAGCCACGCAAACCAGGGTAAGCAGGATCGCTCTTGCTCCAAACACCACGGCGGACATGACGAACGCCGGTACCAGTGCGATGACCACATCACGCATGATAGTGGATGTGGAGGTACTGTCGACTACGTGGGGAGCGGAGGAAACAATCAGATTTCCGTTGTTCATTTCACTCATTATTTTTTCCCTCCTTCCGACATAACGTAGGATTTTGCAAGTTTGTTAATGAAGCTCAGCTGTTTTTTCGCCGGGCACACATAAGTACAGCAGCCGCATTCCATACAGGCGGTCGCGTTGAGTTTCTTCAACTGTTCCAGATCCTTATGCTCGTAAGCCTTGTGGATAAAGGTAGGCATCAGATTGGTGGGGCAGGCCCGCACACAGCGCCCGCAGTTGATGCAGGCTGTTTCTTCCGCCAGCTGCGCCATGGAATCGTCAAACGCCAAAATCGCGTTGTTTCCTTTTATAATGCACAGCTCGTCGCTGGGAATCGCGCGGCCCATCATAGGACCGCCCATCAGCAGCTTTCTCACCGGGCTCTTGTAGCCGCCGCAGAATTCCACGATATCCTTGATGGGAGTACCGATGAGAACTTCCACGTTCTTCGGCTCGTTGATGGCGTTTCCGTCCACCGTCAGACTCTTGGTGGTCAGGGGCTGGCCCTTGGTCAAGAAGTCGTTCAGCTTCAAAACGGAGTTGATGTTGGATACGATGGTACCCACCTCAGCCGGCAGGCGCCCCGCCGGAAGTACGCGCCCGGTGGTCTCGTAGATGATCACACGTTCCGCGCCCTGCGGGTACTGCGTCGACAGCGTCGCCACGGAGAAACCGGGAATGTCTTTCACCAGCTCTTCAAATTTGGCGATGGCGTCCGGCTTATTGGATTCAATCCCGATGATGCAGGATTTCAAATCCAGATACTTTACAATCGCTTTCGATCCGTCCACGATCTCCTGAGCATGGGTAAGCATGGTCTGATGGTCGACGGTAATGTAAGGCTCACATTCCGCGCCGTTGAGGATCAGCGTGTCCACGGGGTCCTTCGGATTGTACTTGATATGAGTGGGGAACGCGGCTCCGCCCAGGCCGACCAGACCGGACGCGCGCACCGCGGCCAGAAACTCCTCTTTGTTGGTTACAACCGGGGGAGCGATGGTGTCCGCAGGTTCCTGTTTTTTATCCAGCGTAATTTCGATGACGGTGTCTACCCGTCCCATAGCGGTCATGATTTTTTTGATCGCCGTAACATCGCCCGACGCGCTGGCATGAATCGGGGCGCACACCGGAGCCGCGTTGTCTCCGATCACTTGCCCGACCTTCACATGGTCGCCTACGGCAACGGTAGGCTGACAGGGAGCGCCGATGTGCTGACTCATTGGAATAAACACCTTGTCCGGCAACGCCATCGGAACGATGGGCAGCTTTTCGGTGTTCTTACAATGGTCGACATGGATTCCCTGCAGATGTTTTCGTGAACTCATAAACTCTCTCTCCTTATCTGCCTTGATTTGCCTTGTCAATAATTGTAGATGATTCCGTGCTTTCTCTATGCATCTCTACATGAAGAAAAGGCGGCAAGCTCATTCCGCGTTAACATTGTATTCTTCAATCGTTGGATTGATTCGCGAAAAAGGCGGGGGGAAACGGGTTCGGGTGCTTCTCCACCGCTTAGAGCCTACATTATTAAAGATACACCCAATCATGCATGATGTAAAGCGAATTTTGTAGAATAAACGGCGGAAAACTACGGAAATTCGTCGTTATTCGCGAGAAATGGCGAAAAAAAACTCCCCGTTTTGCCAAATGAGGCAAATTAGGAAGTTTTTAGTTCGATATTTCACAATCTACTCTTTGGAGAACAATTCCGAAGACAGATAACGCTCGCCGGAATCCGGCAGGAGCACCACGATGTTTTTCCCGATATTTTCCGGACGTTTCGCCAGCTGCATGGCCGCGTGGAGCGCCGCACCGGAGGAGATGCCCACCAGGAGCCCTTCCGTCCGAGAGAGGAGACGAACCGTTTCAAAGGCTTCTTCCGCGGTGACTTTCACGATCTCGTCCAGAAGATTGACATCCAGTACCGCCGGGACAAAACCGGCGCCGATTCCCTGCAGCGCGTGGGGACCGGCGGTTCCGCCGGACAAAACGGGAGAATCAAAAGGCTCCACCGCCACGATTTTCACGTAGTCGGATTTTGTTTTCAGGCCTTGGGCCACACCGGTGATGGTGCCGCCGGTGCCCACGCCGGCAACGAAGATGTCCACTTGACCGTCCAGATCGTGCCAGATTTCTTCCGCCGTGGTCTCCCGATGGATCTTGGGGTTGGCGGGATTGGTGAACTGGCCGGGGATAAAGGAACCGGGGATTTCTTTCGCCAGGCGTTCCGCCTCGGCGATGGCTCCCTGCATTCCGTCCCGCCCGGGGGTCAGGACCAGCTCGGCGCCCAGGGCCATCAGCAGGCTTCTTCGCTCCTGGCTCATGGTATCGGGCATGGTGAGAATGATGCGGTAGCCTCGAATCATGGAGACAAACGCCAGTCCGATCCCGGTGTTTCCGCTGGTAGGCTCGATGATTACGTTGCCCGGTTTCAGCAGTCCGCGCTCCTCCGCGTCTTGGATCATGGAAAGCGCGGTGCGGTCCTTGACGCTGGAAAGCGGATTGAAATACTCCAGCTTGGCGATCAGCTTCGCGCCGTTCGCACCGGCCGCTTTGCCATAGCCGGACAGCTCCAGCAGCGGCGTGTTGCCGATCAATTCCGTGAGATTGTGATAGATTTTCATGATATGACCTTCTTTCCCTCATTCCGCTTTACGGATCGCGCGGAATGTTGCACGATGAAATGCATGCGAAATAAATTACGCGCATTTCCAGTGTAAATTCCGCCAAAGGCTTTTGCAGCGATCCGCTTTACGGATCGCGCGGAATGTTACACGATGAAATGCGTGCGAAATAAATTTCGCGCATTTCCAGTGTAAATTCCGCCAAAGGCTTTTGCGGCGATCCGCTTTACGGATCGCGCGGAATGTTATATATTTGTTATATGTTAAATGTAAGTATAACACAGAATGGAGCTATGTGGTGTGATGAACAGCAACAAATATAAAGACGAATGGTATGAGGTGAGGCCCATTGCCAACCTCAAGGAATTGGTGCGCGGCAGCGCGGAGCTGTACGGTGACCGAGCGGCTTTTTTGGTGAAGGATAAGCCGGGAGGAAAGTATCGGCCGATTTCCTACGCGCAGTTGGGGAAAGATGTGGATTCCCTGGGGACCGCGCTGGTGGAGCTGGGGCTTGCCGGGAAAAAAATCGGCGTCATCGGGGAAAATCGTTACGATTGGGTGGTCACTTATCTGGCGGTGGTGAACGGCGTGGGTGTCATCGTGCCGCTGGATCGGGAATTGCCAGTGGGGGAAATCTACAATTTGATGAAACAGTCCGGGCTGTCGGCCATCGTTTATTCGGGCAAGGTGGAACACAAGCTGAAGGAGACCATGGGACTGGCTCTCGAAGAGGGCGGCGGGGTGCTGCCGCCGGAGATGAAGTTGGAGCAGGTGATCAGCATGGACGCGCCGGAACACACCGAGGAGGTGCTGTCCTATAAAAGGCTGCTGCAACGGGGGGAAAAGCTGATCGCCGCAGGCAAGCGCTTTTATTCGGATACGATTCCGGACCCGGAGATCATGTGCATGCTGCTCTATACCTCGGGGACCACGGGGATGGCCAAAGGGGTCATGCTGTCTCATAAAAATCTGGCCGCCAACGTCTATAATATGTCAAAATACGTGGATGTAACGCAGAACGACACGGTGTTGTCCGTGCTTCCCATGCACCATACGCTGGAGTTTACCTGCGATATCCTTACCCCGATTTATCAGGGCTGTACGGTTGCCATCTGCGAGGGCCTCAAGCACGTGGTGAAAAACATGTCGGAAGCGCAGGTGACCGGCATCGTGGCGGTTCCGCTGATCTTTGAATCCATGCACAAAAAAGTTTGGAAGAAAGC
>CAUHLX010000124.1 GCA_959606705.1 uncultured Bacillota bacterium
ACTTCTTTTACATCGACTTCCTCGGGATGATCAACAAGCGATTGTGCGATGGCACGAACCAGCTCTACCATAAGATTTCACCACTTTCCTTATTCCACGATTCCTGTCTTTTTTAACAGGCTCCGGACGGTTTCCGTGGGCTGAGCGCCGTTGGAGATCCATTTCTTCGCTTTTTCGGCGTCGATTTTGATGTCCGCCGGATCGGTCAAAGGATTGTAATAACCCAGCTCCTCAATGAATCTTCCGTCTCTGGAAGTGCGGGAATCCGCCACCACTACTCTGTAAAACGGTTTCTTATTCGCACCCATTCTCTTCAATCTGATCTTTACTGCCATTTGATCCACCTCCTTAACAAATTTATGGTTTTCATTCTATGATAAACTCAGAATTCTGAATTTCATCCTCTTTTTGTGACGTCAAGCTTTTAAAAGCCCCGGAACATCTTCTTCCGCTTGCGCTTTCCCCCGCTGCCGCCGCCGGTAAATTGCTTCATCATTTTTCTGGCCTCGTCATACCGTTTGATCAAGTTGTTGATCTTGCTCACCGGCTGACCGGAACCCGCGGAAATCCGCTTGCGGCGGGATGCGTTGAGAATGGAGGGATTTTTGCGTTCCTCCTTGGTCATGGATTGGATGATGGCTTCCATGTAACGGAATTCCTGTTCTCCCTGATCCAGCTCTTCGTCCTTGACTTTTCCCATTCCGGGCATCATATCCAATATTTTGCTCAGTCCGCCCATGTTTCGGATCTGGCCGATCTGGTCCAGAAAGTCCTCTAAGGTGAACTCGTTCTTCTTCATCTTCCGTTCCAGCTCCGCCGCCTTTTCGTCGTCGAAGTTTTCCTGGGCCTTCTCGATAAGGGAGAGCATATCGCCCATTCCCAGAATTCGCGAGGCCATCCGGTCCGGATAAAACGGCTCCAAGGCGTCGAATTTCTCGCCCATGCCGATGAATTTGATGGGTTTTCCGGTCACCGCCTTCGCCGAAAGCGCCGCACCGCCTCTGGTGTCGCCGTCCAGCTTGGTCATGATAATTCCGTCGATGCCCAGCGTTTCGTTGAAACCCTCCGCTGCGTTCACCGCGTCCTGCCCGGTCATGGCATCCACCACCAGCAGTATTTCGTGAGGCTTGATCCGCTGTTTGACCCGGACCAGTTCGTCCATCAGCGCTTCATCGATATGCAGACGGCCTGACGTATCCACAATCAGTACGTCGTACCCCTTGTACTCGGCTTCCTTCATGGCCTTTTCGGCGATGACCTCCGGTTCTTTGCAGTCCCGCATGGAAAACACGGGAACATCCACGGACTTTCCCACGATCTCCAGCTGGTCGATGGCCGCCGGCCGATAGATGTCGCAAGCCGCCATCATGGGCTTCTTGCCGTTCTTTTTTAAGTAGTTGGCCAGCTTTCCACAGGTGGTGGTTTTACCGGTGCCCTGCAGACCTACCATCAACAGTACGGTAAAGCCTTTCGGGGAATAGGTCAGCTTGCTGCCCGCGCCGCCCATCAGCTCCACCAGCTGATCGTTGACGATCTTGATGACCTGCTGGGCCGGAGTCAGACTTTCCAGAACATCCTGCCCCAGAGCCTTTTCCTTCACCGCCGCCACGAAATCCTTTACGACTTTGAAGTTGACGTCCGCTTCCAGCAGCGCCAGCTTGACTTCCCGCATGGCTTCATTGATGTCCGCCTCCGTGAGAACGCCTTTTCCTTTTAGTTTTTTAAAGACTCCTTGCAGTTTTTCCGAAAGTCCTTCAAATGCCATCTTCTTCTCCTATCATCAGTCGGCTAACCGTCCGATGGATTCTTTCATATAGATCAGCTCAGCTTTCAGGTCCTCGTCGCTCCCGTGAGTGCGCACCAGCCGGTCCACATGCTCGGACAGCTCTTTGAGAACCAGCCCGGTCTCCCGGAATTTGGATGCCAGCTTCAATTTTTCCTCGTATTCGTGCAGAGAGGCCTCCGCCTTCTTTACCGCTTCGTGTACTCCTTGACGGCTGATGGATAGCTCCTCCGCGATCTCCGACAGAGAAAGGTTGTCTTCGTGATACAGGCGAAACGCTTCCCGCTGCTTTTCCGTCAGAAGAGCGCCGTAAAAATCGAACAAAATACTGTCTTCTAAAATTTGATCCAGCATGCTCTCACTCCTTTTGATCTCTGTCACGCAAGGAGTACTGTAACATAAAAAAAAACGCCTGTCAAGTTTTTTGCTTTACACTTGTCAGACGTTTTTATACTGGCTGATGTTTTACCGAAGAGCTTCGCACAGATAACTGATGGGAAATTTGCTCTCACTGCCCACATAATTCAGCAAAGCCGCGGCGTCGCCGTTCAGTTGAAATCCTCTTCCGCTGGTCAAGGTCAGGAATCGATCCCAAATGGAGGTATTGTCGTACGTGATATCCGCGATATCGCAATCCCACAGGCCATACTCTTCCATCATGTTCTGCGCGGCGTCCTCTTCCGTACCGATGGCGTCCACCAAGCCCTCCGTCAGCGCCTGCCGCGCCGTGTAGATCCGACCGTCGGCCAGCTGCTTGACTCGTTCTACGGGCATTTGCCGCCCCTCGGCGACGATCTCCACAAACTGCTGGTAAGCGTCGTCAATAATGGATTGATAGATCGCGCTCTGCTCCGGGGTCAACGGCTCCGTCATACTGCCCATGGCCTTGTTTCGTCCGGAAACCAAGGTCTGTGTCTTAATCCCGTAGCGTTCCAGAAAACCGGAGATATCAAACTGCGTACCCATGGTAACTCCGATGGAGCCGGTGAGGGTATTGCGATTGGCGTAGATTTCATCTGCCGCCGCCGCGATGTAATATCCGCCGGAGGCCGCCATGCTCCCCATGGCCGCGTAAACCGGCCGGCCGGTTGTTTCTTTATACTCCGTCAGCTTCAGGTAGACCTGGTCGCTTTCATACACTCCGCCTCCCGGCGTGTCCAAAATCAACAGAATTCCTTCATTGTTATCATCGTTCGTCATCTCATCGATCTGATCCAATGTCCACTGATGCTGGTATGCGGCTCGGTAGCCAAAGGAATCCACGGAGTCTCCGGAAATTTCGCCTTCAATATATAAGGTCCCGATATAAGGTCCCGAGGGGAGCCCATCTGCCTTCCCTCCATTCCAAACCAAGGCCGCCACTACGATAACGGCTGCCACAATCCCGCCCCAGATCAGGAGACCCTTTTTCAAACTCCGTCTGCGAGGTCCGGACGTCCCCGTTTCTCCGTTCATCGGGTCTTTGTTCCGACCGCTCTTCTTTTTCTTAACATAGACCGTCCGTTCGTAGGGTTCCGCCTGTGATCCTTGTGATCCTTGTGATCCTTGTGGTCCCGCCTCCGTTCGTACCCGCGTCTCCGTTTCCGCTTGTATTTCTGTGGTTCCCTCTGTTCGTACTTCCGGCTTCGTTTCTCTTACCTTATCTTCATCCATCACCATTACCCCGTCTTTATTATAATATGTTCGCTATTATTCTCCCCTTTTTTCCTTGGAATGTCTACCCCCTTTTTTCTCTCCTCTCCTCACTTCATTTTTTTTGTTCCGTACCACTTGACAAAGAGACTGCAAGTGTTTATATTGTATATATCGTATATATACAATATTGTGAGGTGAATTTCTTGGATATTATTATCAGCAACGCTGACAGCAAACCGATTTACGAACAGATTACTTCTCAAATCAAGAATCTGATTCTGTCAGGAGCTCTCTCGGAAGGAGAAGCGCTTCCTTCCATGCGGCTTCTGGCGAAGGAACTGCGGATCAGCGTCATCACCACCAAGCGGGCTTATGAGGATCTGGAACGGGATGGATTCATTGAAACCGTCACCGGGAAAGGCAGCTTCGTAGCCAGCAAAAACATGGAATTCCTCCGGGAAGAACATCTGCGAATGGCGGAGGACGCTCTGCTTCACGCGGTAACCATTGCGAAAACAGCCGGTATCACCTGTGAAGAATTACAGGAAATGCTGAGCACACTATATATCAACGAATAGTACAAAGTCATCTCAAAAGGAGAATGGGAAGATGATTACGAAAAATAACAACGCGCTTGAGATCAAAAATCTGACCAAACGGTTTGGTGGGTTTACGCTGGACCATGTGAGCTTTTCCCTTCCGAAGGGTTCTATCATGGGCTTTATCGGGGAAAACGGAGCCGGAAAAACGACGACGTTGAAGCTGATATTAAACGAATTGAAAAAAGACGAGGGCTCCGTCCGCATTTATGGAATGGACCCCGATCAGGAAGAGCTGGCCTGCAAAGAAATGCTGGGCTTAGTCTTTGACCAAAGCTATTTTTACGAGGGGATGTGCGCCAAGGAAATTTCACAGGTCATGAAACGGATGTTCCGAAATTGGGACACGGAATCCTTCCATCGCCTGATCCGGCGATTTGACCTTCCGGAAAAGCAGCCTTTCAAAGAATTTTCCCGGGGAATGAAGATGAAGCTGTCCATCGCAACGGCGCTGGCTCATTCACCGAAGCTTCTTCTGCTGGATGAAGCCACCAGCGGTTTGGATCCCGTGGTGCGCAATGAAATTCTGGATTTATTTATGGACTTTATCCAAGACGAAGAGCATTCGATCCTCTTGTCGTCTCACATTACCAGCGATCTGGAAAAAATAGCGGACTACATCACCTTCATTCATAAAGGGAAAATCGTACTCACCGAATCCAAGGATACCCTTCTCTCCGATTACGGAGTTTTGAAATGCGGCGCCAAGGATTTCCTTTCACTGAGCGGTGCCATCGAACAAGGACAGATCATTGGCTATCGACGCAACGCCTTTGGATATGAAGCGCTGGTCTCCGATCGCAGTCAAGCTCGAAAACAATTTCCCGACATGGTTCTGGATCGGGTTACCCTGGAAGATATCATGATGTTTTATGTGAGTCGGGAATGTCAGGCACTTCCCGAACAACAATAACCGAGGAGGCGTGAACAATGAGCGGATTAATTTTGAAAGACTTTTACTGCATGAAGAAACAGTTTAAAACCTATCTCATATTTTTCCTGTTCTATGGAGTGTTGTCTATTTTCATAGAAAACGTAACTTTTATGACCATATTTATTATCGTCATGTTGAGCATGCTTCCGATTTCCACCTTCAGCTACGATGATTTCTGCAAATGGGATGTTTATCAGCTCTCCCTCCCCGTGCGCCGTTCCGCCGCGGTGGCTTCCAAATACCTCTTCGCACTGATCATTCTGAGCTGCGGCGGCCTGGTCTCCGGTGGATTCACCTTGCTGTTTCACTTCCTGGGCAAAACAGGAGACTCCTCCTTGCCGGAGCTCCTGTGCTCCGTGGCCGGCAGCTTCGCCTGCGGCATTCTGATCAACGCGATCACCTTGCCGCTCATCTATCGTTTCGGTCCGGAAAAAAGTCGGATTATGGTCTTTGGAGTATTGGGAATCCCCACGCTTCTGGTGGTTTTACTCGGCAAATATTTCATAGCGCATCCGATTTCGATTTCCATTACCGAAGAACAGATCAAAACGGCGCTCCTTTTTTCACCTCTGGCCGTGCTGTTCATCCTCTTGGGCTCCTACGCGATTTCCGTAAAAATTTACTCCCGCAAGGAATTTTGATTTCCGGGATTCATAATCAGTCAAAAGGAGTCGGGGGCCTCCTCCTCCAGAGGAAACGCTACGATGATGTTTTTCGCGTCCTCCAGCGCTTCCGCCGGGACGTAGAGATCGATGGGATAGGCACTGTTGCTTCCCATGATGATTTCCACCGCGTTGGATGCCCCTCTGTACTTTTTCATACAGGGAATATCCTCACCTCTCAGCTTGGATTCCAAAATTTCCGCTTCGATGGAGTCCTTTGCGGTAGTCAAATAGACGCCGCCTCTCCATTCCGGTTCGATCTCATTTTCTCTGAATATCACAACTCCACTTCCTTTCCGTTCTTTCCCTTGGGATATCAGTTAGTATATCATATTAGGAAAAGCAATGGTATACTATGGTTTAGAGAATCAAAGAAAGGAGATTTCACTCATGCTGGAAATCGAGATCAAAGCAAAATGTCCCCGATCTCCCGACGAAATCGGTCAGGCGCTGAACGCCTTGGGCTTCGAGCGACAGGAAACAAGGGAAGAAATCGATATCTACTTCAACGGCAACGACCGGGACTTCCGCAAAACAGACGAGGCTCTGCGGCTGCGTTCCGCGCGGCTTCTGCCGGACGGCGCCTCCGAAGCCTTCATAACTTACAAAGGGCCAAAGCTGGATGACCGTTCTCAAACGCGCAGGGAAATCGAGGTCGCGGTGGGTCATTTGAACGATATGAAGCTCCTCCTCGAACAGTTGGGCTACCAGGCGATCTTCACGGTAAAAAAACAGCGGCGTCACTATCGTAGGGACAGTGTCACCGCCTGTGTGGATCAAGTGGAGGGCCTGGGGAATTATCTGGAGCTGGAGCAGCTGTCCCAGACCATGGAAGCTCGGGGAGAAACGGTGGAACAGCTTCTCGCCCTCCTGGATCGATTGCATATTTCCCGGGACAACCTCACCCGAAAATCCTATTTGGAGCTCTTGATGATTTCTATGATGTCATAAAAATCATCCCACGGACAGTAGGGAATCCCCTCTTTCTTCAAGAAGTCCGCCAGAATGTCCCGGGCAAACACCATTCCGCCCTCTCGTGACAGGCACTCCTTGGACATGTTGAAATCCGTGTAGCTATCGCCGATGCCAATGGCACGTTTGTAATCATACAACGCCATGACATCGGTTTTTTTCAGCACTTCTTTCCCATCGTCATAATCCGACACCAGCCTCATAGTCTCTCCCGACGTGTCCAAATCCACATAATGCATGCCCAACAGCCGATCCCGATAGATTCCGATTCTCGGTTCGATCAGCTGCCGCAGGCCTCCGGAAATGACCACTACCGGAATCCCCAGCTGTTCCATCTCGTTCAGAAACGCTTCAAAACCCGGGCGAATTTCCACTCCCATGACATAGTCCACAAGCTCCCGAACCCTGGAAGAAGGCCGGCCGTCAAAGGCACAATGGATCGCCTGGGAAAGCGTGATTTCCCCGGAGAGCATCTCCCGCTCCTTGGCGGCATATTCCTCCTTCGGCACCAGGATTCGCATCGCTCCTCCAAGAGTATCCTCCGACATAATCGTTCCATCGTAATCTACAAACGCGATTCTTTCATACATATGGATCTCTCCTTTTTCCATTGAGGCTGAGCGGTTGGGACAAAAGCGGGGCGCGGCGAAATCCGCCGCGTCCCTTTCCTCACTTCGCTTCGATTCTTTGATTCTTGACCGTTTTTACTCTTTGCTGCGATCCTTTCGATCTAGTTCATCAGATCAAAGTTCTTCTTGGCGTCCGGACCCAGCTTTTCAATCATTTTGGCCAATTCCTTATGGGTCTTGGCATATTCGAAGAGGTCGATTCCTTCCAGAGCCGCGTCGATGGCCTGCCGCATGGAACGGGCACCCGCTTCGCTGCCGTCCGGATGACCGTGAACCGCGCCGCCGGCCGCCAGAATCACGTCGGTCCCTACCGTATCGATACAATCCTTCACCACCAGCTGAGTGGTGCCGCCGGAGCAGGCATACATCATCGGCTTGATATTCCACCAGGGCTGAGTGAAGAATTTGAAGCTCCTATAGAACATCTTGTACGGCACCGGGAATTTCCCCCAAGGATGACCATTGATCTGGAAGTCACCGCCGGCCAAGCGTACGATCTTCCCAACCAGCAGGGGCATGGACATGCCGGTGTAGGTGGAAGAGCAGTAGCAGCCCGCGAAATCGATGTGAGCCAGAATCGGTACGTTGATGTTGGGGTCCTCCGCCAGCATCTTCAACGCACTGAAGCCTGCGGTATAAGTGTTCAGCATCAGACAGTTCGTTCCATATTCCAGGGCTTTGTAAGCGTTCTCTTTGATTTTCGCCACGTCATCCGTGATGTTGACCGCATAGAGACTGTGCTCGCCGGTCT